>NZ_JBFSUV010000020.1:0-80795 GCF_041467515.1 Vibrio sp. 10N.247.311.12 | reverse complement strand
GAAGTCAGTGTTATTAAGGCTATCCATGGCTAAATTTCACAATAATTCATCAATCTTAATTAGATCACATTTTTACTTTAATTGGTATAACTTCCTTTTAAAATGGTCCCGAATGAAACTGAAGTACTGCAGTTTTAGGCTGGTGAAGTACTTTGATACAATGGAATGATTAACTCATTTATGTTGATGCAGGGCCTGAACTGCTTGATTGTTTTCGTTGGCAACCGCTGCTTAAGGCGTACCGCCATACTCGATTGCGTTTGGCAACTGCGTCCTCGGTTTGATGCTCCTAGCTATGCCGAGCGATTAGAAAGCTTTGAATGGTGGCATTGGGATGATGAAACACTAGCAGAAATATTGCCACCATTCCAAAAAGATTGCGGTGAGTTTTTGGCTTACTTTGAGCAAGTCTAACCCCAATATATTTTAAGTCTGAAACTAAAAAAGCAGCCTAAGTGGCTGCTTTTTCGTTTAATAACTTTATAGCGGTTTAGCTGGCAAGCCGTTTAGTTCGCTAACTGATTAATTAGAAAGCTTAGCCTCGACTTGCCCAAGTGCGCGTTGGTACATAAACCAAGCACATGTACCGGCAAGCACATTACCCACCATGGCACCCCAGAACAGGCCTTCAATACCAGCAAGCTGCGAACCAATCCACAAGCAAGGCAAGAAGAAGGCGAACAGGCGCAGTGCTGATATCGTTAAGGCAGTATAAGACTTACCAAGCGCGTTCGAGATAGAAACCATCAGCATACAGATACCCAACGGCCCTAAACTGATAGGAACGATAAGTAAGTGGTAGTTCAAAATGGTCGAGACTTCGTCTTCGCTGGTCATGAGATTTGCCAACCCGCCAGAGAACATCCAAGTTACCAGTGCGATCACCAATTGGAATCCTAATACAAACATCACGGCAATCTTCACAAGACTACGTATGTTCCCTAGGTTCTTTTCTCCCAACATTCGGCCAATCATAGGTGGCATCGACATAGTCAGAGCAAGCACTGCAACAATCGAAAAGAACTCAAAACGTGAACCTAGCGCCCAAGCTGCAACGGCTGCTGTGCCGTAGCCTGCAAGCAGTTTGGTGGCGAGCATCGAAGAGACTGGTGGAAGTAGCTGACTGATCATCGCAGGCCCCATGATGTTTCCTATAGAACGAATACTCTTGCCGATATCAAGATCGTGCCAGTCGAATGTCATCCAATGCTTCTTAGTTACCTTAGGAGCAACGATAAAGATACCCGCACCGAACGCCAAGATGGTAGCAATCGCGGCTCCGTTGATGCCCATGTCGAGCGTGAATATGAAAATCGGGTCCAATATCAAGTTGATGATGCTGGTCGCGATCATCATCGAACCGGGCAGCATGGTATTACCATTGGCACGACACACACTGTAGAAAAAGTAGAGCAGTGCGCCTGTCCAAGAGCTTACCAGCCAATAGATCCAGTAATAATCAATGATCGGTAGTACCGTCGGTGGTGCATCGAGGAGTTGTAAAATAGGACCACGCAACAGATAGATGATGACCGAGAACAGCGCGACACTCACACTGCCCATCGCAACGACTAATCCGCCGAGCTGTTTGGCATAGCGTATTTCGTTAGCCCCAATAGCTCTCGCGATCACAGCCGTTGTCGCGATGCCTAGTCCGACTTGAATCCCGATAATGATCATCTGAATTGGTAGCGTGAAGCCTTGAACCGCGAGCGGCAGTACGCCTAACTGGCCAATAAAAGCACTGTCTACAAGTTGGAAGCTCATCAGGGAGAGCACCCCAAACAGCATTGGCCATGTCATTGTATAGAGTTGTCGGCCAAGAGAAGGCGAGGGAGTTGCGGTCGTAGAATTCATAACACTCTTATCAGTCTTGAAGGTAGGTTTGTCGTAGTGACAATCCATTCAATGAAGAATTGCGTAAAGGATAACGTAACGTTAGCTCGATACCAATAAATGTCATTAAATCTATCGATATTACCTTTGCACAGTTTCATCGGTATGTGAGCATTGTGCAATGCAACTTTATGCGTTCGCTTATTGAAATTTAAGGTGTCGTATCTTGTTTCTGAGTTTTATATTAGCGGATTGGGTCTAAAGGTTTTCCATTCGACTATTTCTAATGTTTCGCTTTATCCCGATAACTTGGTGGCGTGACTCCAACCCAACCTTTGAATGCACGATTGAAATTACTCAAGTCGCTGTAACCCACTTGCCAACTGATGTCTTGAACAGAAAGGTTGGTCTCTTCAAGTAGCTGTTTTGCTTTAGCTTCCCGAACTTGTTCTTTGGCTTGTTTAAAGAGAATGTTTTTGCTCTTCAGGTTTCTCTGCAGCGTTCGTTTTGTCATGCCGAGCATGGTCGCAAACCACTCAATATTGAACCAAGGTAGAGTCGCATAGGTGTCTATTAATATCTCGACAGCGTGATGCCAATCTTGGGTACTATTTCGTTCTGAAATGGCACGATAATCATCGGGCAGCGGAATCGAGAACGCACCGTATTGCTCTTCAAACTGAATATCAGAATCAAAGAAATGCTTAGGTAATTTACGTGCGCTGTTGTGCTTAGAGACCAACTTGGCGTGTGATGGTTGCCAGTGACTGTCAATGAACTTACGGCATAGGCTAATCACGGTCAGGGCGCGAAACCATTCTGCTTGTTCAAAACCTGAGGTCGATGGGTGATAGTAACTTCGATGACACAGCCACCACAATCCATCGCTTTTTTCCGTCCATATGGTGACGTGATTACTTAAGGTCGATATTTCAGTAATCAAGCAGCGTACCGCTTGCTCGAGAGAAGTGCATTGTTCAATTTTTCGGTCTAGCTCAGGTGACAATTGCTCTAGAGAGGCCTTACGTCCAACCTCAATCCCTATCGAATAGCCAAACTTACGCTCAAGGCCATGAATGAAGCGAATCACGTCTTGTGTAGGAAGCCATTGATTGGATTGTGTCAGTTCAATGGGTAGACCGCACGCAACGGCGACGGTGCGCCAATCCAGTCTATGTTTGTCACAATACTGAATATATGGAGCAATGTTACTGGTCGAAGTGAGCAGTATGCTGGTGGTGTTCGATGATGCTTTCATTGTTTTGTGCCTACCATTAAATGTCATCAAGTGACCTAATTAAGTGTAGCGCATCTCCCTATACTTTTCCTAACCCAAACAGGAGAACAATTATGAAACTTAAACACATTGCCGTTCTAGTATCGTTAGCGACCCCATCATCATTTGCTCTTGCAGCAAACCCAGTTGAAGAAGCTCTGAAAGTTGAAGGTGCTCAAGTTACCTTGACCGTGAAAGAGGCGAGCACAGCATTTACCCCAAGTTTTACTGACTCAGCTCGTGAGTTATTCAATAACTTTCATTGGCAGATGGGCGGCGACCACAGCGTTTACTACAACATGCACATGAGTGAGTTTCTACCAACGGCACTGGCGGCTCCAAACGAAGAGTACAAGCCTTTAGTCAAAAATATCGACCCACGACTCGCTGCACTGAAAGTTGATACTGAAAGCAAAGGTCAGTTGACAATGGATGAGTACTTGGCGGATGAACAGTTCCGTACCCAAGGCTTTATGTTGATTCACAAAGGGGAGATCGTTTACGAAGCTTACCCAGGTATGAAGCCGACAGATACGCACGTTTGGGCATCTACAGCAAAAACGACGGTTGGCACAGTGATCGCAATGTTAGTGGAAGAGGGCAAAGTCGACCCTGAAAAAGAGATCGCTGAGTATGTTTCTGAATTGAAAGGAACGAACTGGGATGGCATCACAGTACACCAAGTTCTGAACATGTCGACCGCGCTAGACAATGAAGAGACATTAGAGTCTATCTTGAACCCAGACTCTGATGTGGTGCGTTTCTTTGCGGCATCGTTTAACTCACCTCGTGCAAAAACGGGTGAAATGGAAACTTGGATGGAAGTGGCTCAAGGTGCACAGAAACTGGAAGGTGAAAAAGCCGGTGACCATTTCCGTTACGCATCTATCAACACCATGGTGCTGACTAAGTTAGTTGAAAACGTTGAGAACAAAACTTGGACTCAAGTATTCGAAGATCGTGTTTGGTCAAAAGTGCACGCACGTCAACCAATGCAATTCAACTTGACGCCAGATGGCATGGCGATCGCGGTTGGCTTGGTTTCATCAACGGTAGAAGACATGGCTCGCTGGGGAACACTATTTACACCTAGCTGGAAAGCGGTGGCTGATGAGCCAGTGGTGTCACAAGCTGTGATTGATCGTATCCGCAACGGCGGTGATCCAAAAGCATTCGTAGGTACTAGCAAAGAGAGCAGTTCACTGCACGCATACAACGAAAAAGCAGACTACAACGCATACCAATTTGATTTCATTTTCAATGACGGTGCAATGTCGAAAAGTGGCAACCTAGGCCAATTTATTTACATCGATCCTGCACGTGACTTTGTGGGTGTGATGTTCTCAACCAACCCATACCACTCAGGTTTTGGTGAGAATAAAGGCCCTGCACTAATGCGTTCGGCAGCAAAACTACTTGCTGACAAGTAATCTATTTATTACCTAACAGGATGTTCCAGGCTTCAAGGAGGAAGCAAACGACTTTCGAGAGATATAATGAAAAAGTTTGCTCTATTAATCCCGTTGAGTTTAGGTCTAGCCCTTCCTGCACATGCCGATTCAGATTCCGAACGTGTTATCGATCCTGCTGATGTCACTAAAGTTTATACTCAAGCTGCATTGATGGTGAATGGTAGTTCAGATATCCAATTTCAAGGGCAAGTTTCTGGCGGTTTAGAAAACGGTCAGCAGTTTGCCCTACTGGCCGAAGGGACGTTTGTCGATGAAAGCAACACAGCGCTTCGCGATCCAGACAAATTCGGTACAGAGTACAGCAACTCTAGAATTCAGTACTTCCACGTCTTTGAAACAGGGACGAAAGCTACGCCTAAAGTGGGTCTTTCATTAGATTATATTAATACGCGCAACAGTATTAAAAATGACTTATTGTCGGTTGGCGGTGTTGTTGCGATTAATCCAGCTTATACCGGTGGATTCCTGGTATTTCCAAGAGCAGGACTGATGACTGGTAGTATGGAGATCCCTGGCGTCACTTCATCTAAAGATGATTTAACGGGATACTCGCTTGGTTTGATTACCGCGAAGCATCTCGGTGACTCTGGCGCTTATGTGTCTTTGGTTCCTGAGTGGCAAGATCTTTCTGGTGATGATATCGACATGCAAAACTTCTCATTTAAAACATCGTTAAATGTGCCGATGAACACTGCAAGAACTTGGTGGTTGAATACGCGCTATGACATTACCAAAGCGGATGTTGATGTGAAAGGTGTGCCAATGCCGAATGGTTGGCAAACCGAAGCTTGGGTTGGTGTGAGATACTACTTCTAGCGCTCTAGCCAGCTAATTTGGAAAGAACCTAAAAAAGCCAGTCAACGTGACTGGCTTTTGTCGTTAAGGTACCGCGTGAAGCGTTACTTAGTTAGTTATTTACTTATTTATTAGCAACGTTACCTAGCTTCAACCACGTATCGATAACCGTATCCGGGTTTAGTGAAACAGAGCTGATGCCTTGCTCCATTAACCACTCTGCTAGGTCGTCATGGTCAGATGGGCCTTGGCCACAAATACCCACGTATTTACCCGCTTTGGTTGCCGCATCGATCGCCATTTTCAGCATTGCTTTCACGGCAGGGTTACGCTCATCGAAGAGGTGTGCCACATCGCCTGAATCTCGGTCGAGGCCAAGTGTCAGTTGCGTCATGTCGTTTGAGCCGATAGAGAAGCCATCGAAGTACTTCAAGAACTCATCAGCCAAAATTGCGTTCGATGGTAGCTCACACATCATGATGACTTTCAGACCTTGGTCGCCACGGCGTAGGTCGAACTTAGCCAGAATGTCGATAACCGATGCTGCTTCGCTTGGCGTGCGAACGAATGGAATCATGATTTCAATGTTCTTAAGACCCATCTCGTTACGAACACGTTTGATCGCTTGAGTTTCTAGCTCGAAACAGTCTTCGAATACTGGTGAGATGTAACGAGATGCACCACGGAAGCCCAGCATTGGGTTCTCTTCATGTGGTTCAAATGTTTTGCCGCCTACAAGGTTGCTGTACTCATTCGACTTAAAGTCAGACATACGTACGATCACACGCTTAGGCCAGAATGCAGAAGCGATGGTCGCGATGCCCTCTGTTAGTTTGCCTACGTAGAAATCGATAGGATCTTTGTAACCACGAATACGCTGTGTGATTTCAGCTTTAAGCTCATCAGACTGTGCGTCAAAGTTGAGCAGTGCTTTCGGGTGAATACCGATCATCTTGTTGATGATGAACTCTAGACGAGCAAGGCCGACGCCTTCGTTTGGAATCTGCGCGAAATCGAAAGCACGATCTGGGTTACCCACGTTCATCATCACTTTAGTCGGTAGCATTGGTAGCTCATCAACCTCAGAACGTTTGATTTCAAAATCGAGTTCGCCGTTGTAAACGTAGCCTGTTTCGCCTTCTGAACATGACACTGTCACGGTATCGCCATCGTTTAGGCTGCTTGTTGCTGTACCACAACCAACAATCGCTGGGATACCAAGCTCGCGAGCAATGATCGCAGCGTGACAAGTACGGCCACCACGGTTAGTCACAATCGCAGACGCTTTCTTCATCACAGGTTCCCAATCAGGGTCTGTCATGTCAGTTACCAGCACGTCGCCTTCTTGAACCAGTGACATTTGGTCTAGAGAATCAACCAAGCGAACAGGGCCAGAGCCGATACGCTGACCGATAGCGCGGCCTTCAACCAAGACATCCGCCTTATTGTTTAGCTCGTAACGCTCGATAACGTTTTGGTCGCTTTGAGAACATACGGTTTCTGGGCGAGCCTGAACGATGTAAAGCTTGCCGTCGATGCCATCTTTCGCCCACTCAATGTCCATTGGACGTTGGTAGTGCTTCTCGATGATCATCGCTTGTTTTGCTAGCTCTTTGATCTCTTCATCGTTGAGTGAGAACTCGTTACGCTCTTGAGTATCGGTGTCGATGATATCTACTTGCTTACCGATCTCTTGATTGGTCGAGTAGATCATCTTGATCAACTTAGAACCAAAGGTCTTCTTCACGATAGGCTGGTGGCCTGCTTCTAACATTGGCTTGTGCACGTAGAACTCATCTGGGTTCACTGCGCCCTGTACAACCATTTCGCCAAGACCCCAAGAAGAAGTGATGAACACGACTTGGTCGAAGCCTGACTCAGTATCAAGCGTAAACATCACACCTGAAGAGGCTTTGTCTGAGCGAACCATGCGCTGGATACCCGCAGACAATGAAATGCCACGGTGGTCAAAGCCTTGGTGTACACGGTAAGAGATAGCGCGGTCGTTAAAGAGTGACGCGTAAACGTGCTTGGTTGCTTCGAGTACCGCATCGATACCTTTCACGTTAAGGAAGGTTTCTTGCTGGCCTGCGAATGAAGCATCTGGAAGGTCTTCTGCGGTTGCAGATGAACGCACAGCTACAGACAATTCTTCGTTGTCTTCGATTAGCTCGCGGTAGTTATCACGGATGTCTTGCTCTAGTGATTCTGGGAAGGGTGCGTCTAGAACCCATTGTCGAATCGTTGCACCTGTCTTACGCAGTGCGTCAACGTCTTCAACATCAAGTTCATCAAGTAGTTGGTGGATGCGCTCATCAAGACCTTTGTAGTCAAGAAAGTCGTTAAACGCATAAGAGGTGGTAGCAAAACCATTAGGTACAGAAACACCAGCATTGGACAGGTTAGAAACCATCTCGCCCAGTGAGGCGTTCTTACCGCCGACTTTGTCGACATCTTCCATGGATAGGCCATTGAACCATAGGGTATTATTTTGCATTTATTTCTCCAGAAACATAGCAAGCATTGTAGGGATTTAAAGGCAAACGATTACGTGTCAGTTTAAAAAAATGTAAATTATTTTCTAAAGCTGTGGAGGACGTAATAGTCAGCAGGGTTTTATTATCTATATTATGGTTACCATCCTACTCAAAATAATTTTAAACATTAAATAAAAAATGCAAATTGATATTCAAAGTCGTGATGTATTCTATGTTTCTGATGGAACGGCCATAACATGTGAGACTTTAGGGCATGTTGTTCTAGGTCAATTCCTTTTTAAAGCCAATGAAAAAACCTTTCCGTTTGTGGAAAGTGAGGACAAACTTTCTGATTTATTAAAAGAGATTGAAATTTCGTATCGTGATACCGGATTAGAACCGCTAGTGTTCTTTTCGATTGTGATACCTGATATCAAAACCAAATTGCTAGAAGCGCCCGCGCACTGTTATGACGTGTTAGAGAGCATCGTGCAGAAAGTACAGGATGACATTCAGATGGCGCCTGTTCCTAAGTTGCAGCGCTCACGCAGTGTAAACAAGGACTCGGTGAAGTATTTCGACCGTATTGCTGCGATTGAGTACACGCTCGCGCATGATGATGGCATCACGCTAAAAGGGCTGGAAGAAGCCGACATCATCTTGTTGGGTGTTTCTCGAAGTGGCAAAACACCAACAAGTTTGTATATGGCGATGCAGTTTGGCTTACGCGTAGCAAACTACCCATTTATCCACGATGACTTGGCACGCTTAAAGCTGTTGCCAGAGTTTGAGATTTACCGACATAAGCTGTTTGGTTTGACCATTGATGCAGAAAGGCTCACTGAAATTCGTGAGAACCGCTTAGCAGGCAGCGAATACGCCAGTGACTCACAATGTTTGTATGAATTGCAAACGGTAGAGGCGATGTTCCGTCGAGAAGCGATACCTTACATCAACACCTCTTCACTATCGGTTGAAGAAATTTCGACACGAATCTTGGAGCGAACAGGTTTGAGAAGGCGTCTGCTGTAAGGCAAAGCCTTAGAGAAATAGAATGGCCAGATAAAAGAAAATCGAAGCTCGCAGTTTACACCTGAGAGCTTCGATTTTTTGTTTGTGCTCGTTGTAGTCGCTTGCGAGTCAGAGCTTGTTTTCTTAATCAGAGCTTGCTTTCTTAATCGAGATAGCTTTCTAGCGAAGTAAAGACAGCTTTAGCGTTTCGCTTTTCTTTTCTAACCAGCGTTCAAGTGCTGGTGGCCAACTGATGCTTGGTTCTACGCAAAAGCCACGAAGCATCGAGAAATACACCGCTTGATCGATTAGAGGCAGTGATGACTCACCATTCTCTAGCTCCAGTAAGAGTTCGGCATCTTTCAGTAATGGGTTAATCAGTTGAACGAACTGAGGCGTCTTTTCTAACAGTTCTTCAAAGTTAAAACCTTCGGTCTCTTTACTGGCACGCCAAGCTTCTTTGGCTCCAGCAGAGCGATATTCAGCCAAGTCGAGGTTCCACCAACGTGGGCGTCCAATCTGTTGAGTAAGAGGGAATGCGCGAGTTTGGAACACAGTCACTTGCTCAGATGGCACACGCTGCTCATCGCTTGATTTCAAGTCCATGAAGTACGCGATGATATCTAGGCTCTCTGCCATGATAGAGCCATCGTCTTTTTGTAAGACGGGTACCATCTTTTTACCGATCAGATCGATAAGGGTTTGGGCATCATCATAATCGACAGAAACAAGCTCAATGTTCAAGCCTAGCGATTGAGCAATGTAGGAGACTCTTGCACAGAAAGGGCAGTGATCGTAAATGTAAAGCTTCATAGCTTCCCTCATTCGGGTCTTTCTTAGTATAAGATGATGCTAATGTACCAGAAACTTTCGCAGACAATAAGCCTTTGTTAACAAGAACTATTCACTGCGATTAAGTGCACGGGAATATCAAGAGAACGATGAGAATAAGCACCTAGTGTAGAAACTCGTTGCCTAATTCTATTGTCAGTTGAGTGCGGTTTTATTGCAACGAGTAAGCTAATGAGAAAGCTGGTGGGTAAATGACGGGCATAAAAAAGGCTCTGGCTGCTTACTCTAATGCAGAAGAGTGAAGTCAGCCAAAGCCTCAATTTTGTTACCTTTAGTAGAGTGACTACTAAAAGGGCAGAGTGGTTAAACTATGCTTTTTTAAGATCTTGCGCTGGGTAAGTAAGCGTCATTGCGCCTTCTACCGTTGTAACGTGAACGTAGCCGCCACCAGCACTTAGGCCAGTTACTACCATTTCACCTAGTTCAACACCTTTTGTTGCTACAACGCGATCATCAACTGAAAACACTTTACACACCTTCAATAAATTAAATAAATACGATAGATATCGAACGCGGATTTAAACAGATGGGACCTCAATCAACTAATCCGGTTATTTGTCGTAAAGATTAAATTCAGTTATGTATAAATAATTATGTATTAAAAATCAGTTTGTTAACTTACGCTGTGACGTTATTTATCCGCTGGATACACTACACCAACTTGTTGGCGCATCTCTGTAATTAACTTCGCAACCGTTAAAGCGCGCAGTTGGGCCTGCGCTTGTGTTGCGTTGTCGCCAGCAATGCAGCTAGCAAAGGCCTGCGCTTCGTAACTCATGGAGTTTTCGCTTTGTGCTTGAGTAAGGTTTTCTACCGTGCCATCGCGGTAGCGGATCTTAACGTCAGTACATTCAGCGATGTGATCGATGATGATCGCCCCTAATTCACCTTGGATCTCGCTTGGCGCATAAGAGTCGCTGACTTTGGAGTGCGCAAGGGTCACATCAAACTCAGGGTATTGGAAGATCGCACAGCCATGAGCATCGACACCTGAATCAAGTAGCTTTGCAGAAGCCTGTGCGTTTTCAGGTTTGCCAAATAGCGCGACTGTCGCGGCAACACAGTAAAAGCCAATATCGACCAATGAGCCGTTAGAAAAAGCTGGGTTGAAGGTATTTGGGTTCTCGGCGTTTAGGTATTTTTGGTAGCGCGATGAATACTGGCAGTAGTTGATGTGTGCTTTATGTACCTTGCCAATCTTTTCTAACCCAAGTTGAACTTGCTTAAAGTTCGGTAGGAATTGAGATTTATACGCCTCAAACAGCACCACACCGTTTTTCTCAGCGACTTCGAACATGCGTGTTGCTTCATCAATATTTGATGCAACCGGCTTTTCACAGATAACATGCTTGCCGTGTTCCATCATGAAGATAGATTGCTCGCAATGCAGTGAGTTAGGGGAAGCGATGTACACGGCTTCTACAGTGTTGTCATTGGCCAATGCGTCGAGTGAGTCATACGTAGTTTCAACGTCAAATTCTTGGGCGAACTGTGCCGCGCTGTCTAGATTTCGAGAGTAAACCGCAGCAAGTTGCATCGATTGAGATTCGTGCGCAGCTTGAACAAACTTTTGTGTAATCCAATTGGTTCCAATTACAGCAAACTTAATCATATAGGTATCCAGTCGTTAGTCGTCGTTAGTATATTGATTCTGCAGAGATAGTAGCACTCAACGGCTGGCAATGTGCCTGAGATTTACGGAACAATTTCCCTAAACATAGTGCCTAATATTAATGTTCAGCCTTCACAGAGCGTCTGAGTTGACCAGTGTAACGGTGCACAACTAAGCCATTTTTGCTAAGGTGTTATTGAATTCAAACAAGGTGATGATATGCAAATCCGGACGGCCAAGGTAACTGATATTAACGCGATCTTAGCGCTCTCTGAGCAGATAAACCGTCAACATCATCTTGGTGCGCCTATGGTATTTGCACCAGCGTCACAAGGCTTGGCCGACAGTGAAGAGTATTGGTTAGGTT
Organism: Vibrio sp. 10N.247.311.12; assembly: GCF_041467515.1. Lineage (NCBI taxonomy): Bacteria > Pseudomonadati > Pseudomonadota > Gammaproteobacteria > Vibrionales > Vibrionaceae > Vibrio > Vibrio sp. 10N.247.311.12. Next base: position 69,097 of record NZ_JBFSUV010000020.1, on the reverse strand, counting down.
TGATGCTTGACCCACTTGGCGCTTTCTTGGTTGCAGTCGATGACAAGCAAGTCGTTGGTTTTTTAGCGGGTAAGGTAACGCAGAACAAAGGGGTCAGTTTTATTCAGCCGCACAAGGTGGCAAGGGTCAATACGATTGTGGTGAACGATCAGGTTCAGAGCCAAGGTGCTGGTCGAGCGTTAATGAAGTCTTTTAATCAATGGGCGCAGGCGAGAGGAGCGATAGAACTTAGGTTGGAGGTAATGGAGTTTAACCAACAAGCTCAGGGTTTCTATGAGTCGTTAGGAATGGAAACTCAGTCACGAACCATGTCCATGCGTTTTGAGGAGATCTAAAGGTGCGTCTGTTTCTGCCTTTATCACTGTGTTTACTGTTTGTGGCTTCGAACGCGAATGCTGAGCAAGTCGTGGTCGAGAAAATAGTCTCTGACGCGACCGCTATCGAAACCATCGTATTCGAGTCTGCACCGGCTCATTCTCAACGTGTCTCAACGTCTTCATCTAACTCAACCTCTTCCACGAGCTCAAACTCCGAGCATGTGATTATTGTGGATGATGTTCTTAACAGTAGCCCTGATGAAAAGGTAGCTCAGTTTTCTCAAGGGTCATCGAAACGTCCACCTCAAAGTTCCTCTCGACAGTTTTACAACGTACCGGATAGCGCATCTGAGATAGATTCGCTGTCGCAAGTGGTTACGTTAGTTAAAGTCGATAAATCGAAACGTAGGATGTATCTGCTAAAAGGTGAAGAGGTGATTCAGGAGTTTCGTATTGCGCTAGGCAAACAACCGAAAGGGCATAAACGCTTTGAAGGGGACAACCGAACGCCGGAAGGGGAATACCAGCTCGATTATGTGATGGAAGAGTCAGACTTTTATCGTTCAGTACACATTAACTACCCGCAACCTTCGGATATGCAATGGGCGGAGCAAAATGATGTAGACCCTGGAGGGAACATCAAAATCCATGGCATCAAAAACGGCGAGCGTCGTTCGCCGAGCTTTATTCAAAGCTTTGATTGGACGGATGGCTGTATCGCATTAACCAATCAAGATATGGATGAGTTTCTCCAACTTGTAAAAATGGGTACCCCTATCCATATTGAATGGTAGTCATTGGTACCCAGTTTTCTTAAGCACTTTCCGCAGTCAATTAGCGCAATCAATTCGCGAAACCAATTCGTAAAAGCAACGTCCAAAATTAACCGCTAAAGCCAGTTACAATAAGACTCGACCTGCACTGAATATTGCAATCACAATCAGTAATGCAATGGTGACTGGCTTAAACTTCGCTCCACCAAATATCTCGAACAGTTTAGAACCCACATAACCGCCAAACATGCTGCTTGGTAGAAGCGCGAGAGTCAGCCAAACTACATCACGGTCGACTAACCCAGCGATAGATGCCGAAACAAATGCAGTGGAATCCGCCAAGACAAAGAAGGCAATCAGGCCTGCTCTAGCAATGTGCGGAGCAACTGGGCTTGCCAATGCATGAGTGCCAATTGGAGGCCCTGACATCGAAGCCGCGCCGTTCATTACACCTGCAAGGCTGCCTAGGATATAGGGAGCAAATCTAGGTTCGCTTTTGTACTGGAAGCCTTTATAGATCATAAGTGCAGACGCAAAAATGAAGGCACTGATGATCAAGATGGTCGTGTCTTGGCTAACGGATTTAAGCAGAAGTAGGCCGACTGGTGTGAAGGCAAAACAAGGGATAAATACCTTTAAAACCCAGCGCCAGTTAACGTGTTTTCGAACTTTAGGCAGTAATTGAACATTGCCTAGGAGATCGATCAACATGAAGACGGGAACCAGTTCGATAACAGGCAAGAATAACGCACTTAATGGCAATGCCACTAAGGTGAAACCGAAACCTGAGAAGCCACGAACAATAGCGGCGAAAATGAAGATTGCACCCAAAATTGGGAAGGTTGGATTAAAAATGAGATCCATAAATTAAGTAACCAATGAAGCTGTCTAAATAGAGCGAGCTAATGAAACCAAGTGAGTAGCGGAATGTACTCCTACTCACTTGTGTTTGCTACCTAATTTTAAGGTTTCCCGAGAGTTAATTTTAAAGTCTCTCGGGGTTGTTTTTGCAGTATTCGCCTGGTCTATCTATAGAGGTAAATTGATTCGGAAAATCAGTGAATACGGCATCTACTTTTGAGATGAATTTGAAGTGAGACGGATCATTTACTGTGTAGCACCAAGTTTGAATGTTTGCTTCACTCAGTGTATCAAGATCGCTCTGATTCACATGCTCGTAGTTCATGTGACAGCTGAACGCTTTAACCTCGTCTATCAACATCAAGTCGGCTTGAGTCAGTTGCTCTGTGATAACACCTACGCGGTATCTCGGCAGGTGACGAGCCATTTCAGAAACGACTTGATGGCTGAAACTTGAAAGCAGCACTCTGTCGGTGTCTAGATTTGAACGAATCAACTCGGTATGCAGCAAATCAACGACATGAGGCGCTTGATGTCGACTGTCGACTTTGATTTCTAAGTTGACGCTGAGGTCATGTTGCTCAACAAGTGCGAGCAACTCTTCCAACGTCAATATTCTTTCACCAGCAAACTGCTCAGACTTCCAACTGCCAAAATCGAGCTGACGCAGTTCTGCAAGGGTGTGTTCGTCGACACGACCTTTGCCATCGCTGCAGCGCTCAAGGGTGTGGTCGTGACAAACCACAAGTTGATCATCCTGAGTTGGCTGAATATCTACTTCAATCCATTTCAAGCCGAGTTTAGCGGCTTGTTCAATGCTTGCTTTGGTATTTTCTGGGTGAGTACCTGCTACACCCCGATGACCTACGATGATAGATGACATAATTAATCCTTCTTGAATGCGCATCGTAAATATTTATTAAATATCAGTTTTCCCGAATACGCCAGAGTAATTGCTGGGCAAGAGTCTCTACACAGGATTCGGCTCATAAAAGTGATATTTTCCTCTTAGTACTTTCCTAGCAGTACTAAGAGGAAAAGCCTCTCGAGTGGAGAGGCTTTGGATGAGATGAGGCTTTGACCCGAACCTCGCTTTAGTGTGCGATATCGAGTTGGTTGTCTTTCACGCCGTTAATACGGAACCAACCTGCAATACTGAATCGCTCTGTGTTTGTCGGCAGTACCTCGTGTGGGAACTGTTCAGATAAGAACACAAATAAGCGGCCTGACTTTGGTGGAATGGTCGCGATGTGGTTGTCTTTTAGGTCGTAAACCACAAGTTCACCAGCGTCTTCTTCTGTCCACTCATCATTCATATAGAACACAGTGGTCAGGCGGCGGTTTTCATTGCCCTTGAAACAGTCTAAGTGCTTCTGGTAGAAGTCGCCTTTTTCGTATTTAGCAAAGTGCGCTTCGTACTCGAACAGACCCAAAAAGAACGCTTGGTTTGCCGCTAAACGAATTTGTTCCATTTTGTCTAGGAACAGAGATGCTGGCTGACCCATATCGCGGCGCACCCATTGAATCTTGTCACTACGAATGGTCGACTCTCGCGTTACTTCATCGTTACGGCCAATCCTAGCCTTTTTCCAGTTCTCTGGAATGCAATCCCTCAATGCCACCACTTCTTCTTGAGTTAAGAAGTCATCCCAAACGAAATAACCTTGGGTAGAAAGAGCATCGATTAATTGGTTCATGTATAGCACTCAGACAATAAATTAGAGGCGCATATATAGTCCTAATAACTCAGGCCAACAAATCACATGTTTTGTCGTCACGATAAAACATGTGGAGGCTAGAGTAGCAAGGCCTATAGAGTAAGGTTTACGGCAATGCGGGCATTCGATAATGCTGAAAAATATCGGATGAAATTGATGGCAATCTTTGGAATTTGTTCCTGTGCACTGAGTTGAATTGGAATTGAGTAATTGAGTGAATACCAATAGAAATCTTGATTCGGGTTCTCTATCCGGTTTTAGATTGTTGTCTTTAACAAAATGATCACAATTGAAGTTGAATTTGCTATTGTATAGGTCTGACCAGTTGTTTTATCACAAGGAGCGGTTTTGCAGCTGCATACCATCAAAGGCTATATCCAAGACATGTATCTCGTAGAGTACCCAGATAGGTTGCTGTTACTTGATGGTGCGTGCCGTGCGGATATTCCTCATCTTAGGGCTTTCATTGAAGATGAGCTTGGCCGTGAATTTAGCGACCTACATACTGTGGTTGTTACACACATGCATCCGGACCACGCAGGGGCAGCGCATACGCTCAGAAAGCTGACTAATTGTCATTTGGTGGCAGCAAACAGAGACAAAGATTGGTATCACGGCATCGATGGCATTTTGATGCACCTGACCGACTTAGCGCTTGCTAGGTGGATGGCGAACCGCTTAGGCAAGCCTAAAGCAAACCTATGGTATTCAAGAAAGTTAAAGCCGGACTACAAGCTGTCTGATGGGGATAGTATTCCAGGGTTTGATGATTGGTTGGTTCTTGAAACACCGGGCCATACCGACCGTGATCTCTCGGTCTATTGCCCATCACACAGCGTGGCTTATGTGGCCGATTTAATGGTCGAGGTTAAGAAGAAGCTGATTCCGCCGTTTCCTATCTTTCACCCTAATAAGTATCGAGCGTCTGTATCGCGCATTTATGACATGCAGCTCGATACCTTGCTGGTGGCGCATGGTGGGCAAGTCGATTTCAGTCAGAAGGCTTTTGAACACCTGTTGATGAGTGTCCCAAGAAGGCCTGTTACACATTGGCGAGTGACGAAAATCAAAACCAAGAAATTACTTTTATCGATTGGGCGATTTGGTTTTCAATCTCATGGTAAATCGAAGAAATAGATCAGAAGTCTGAATGCAAAGTCATGTATTCAGAGCTGAAAGTAGAAATAGAAAAATAGATAGCAATAAGGCCAGTCATGAGACTGGCCTTATATCGTTGTGAGTAGCTTTAGTTATAACCTGTGGAGCGGTTACGATGACTCGGATTAGTGAGTCAGCAGGAATTCACCCGCAGGGTCAACAATCACTTTGTCACTCATGCCTTGACGTCCAAGCAACATCATGTAAGTCATGTCTTGACGGTTGCTTAGCGTGATATCGATCGGCCATTGTTGGCCACCGATTCTTAGCATGGTTTCAATCACGCAACGGTGTTCAACTTCGCCGTTAGATGATTTAATTTTCTTACTTGTTTTCAGTTTCGCCTTGCAGCGCACCGTCTCTTCTAGGTGATAAACGTCTGGGTGAAGGTCGAACTCTACGAATTTCTCACCATTTGATTTAACACATAGTAGATTGTCTACGTGTAGAGAAGAGGTTTTAGCCCCTGTATCAACACGTGTATGTAGTCCAGTGATCCCTAACTCTGGTAAGCAAAGTGCTTCTGTATTCCCTATGATCATTTTATTGTTCATTTTCTTTCCAATCATGAGTTATCGGTATTCAATCAGCCCTTGCCACGAGTACGGTTAGCGTTTGGTTTTGCATTCTTCTCGATGAATTCGAAAATCATGTCTGCTACATCTTTACCCGTTGCTTTCTCGATGCCTTCTAGGCCTGGAGAAGAGTTTACTTCCATTACTACTGGGCCGTTCTTAGATTGTAGGATATCTACACCACATAGGTTTAATCCCATGATTTTCGCTGCATTGATTGCTGTTGCGCGCTCTTCTTTGGTTAGTTTAACCAGCTGAGCAGTGCCGCCACGGTGCAGGTTAGAGCGGAATTCACCTTCACCAGCTTGACGCTTCATTGCAGCAATTACTTTGTTGCCAACAACAAAACAACGGATGTCTGCGCCATTTGCTTCTTCAATGAACTCTTGAACCAAGATGTTCGCTTTTAGGCCCATGAACGCTTCGATAACGCTTTCTGCTGCTTTGTTTGTTTCTGCTAGTACAACGCCGATACCTTGAGTGCCTTCAAGAAGCTTGATCACAAGTGGCGCGCCGCCTACGTTTTTGATCAGGTCTTGAATCTTGTCTGGGCGGCTAGCGAAACCTGTTTTTGGTAAGCCAATACCTTTACGAGACAACAGTTGTAGTGAGCGCAGTTTGTCGCGAGAGCGACTGATTGCTACTGACTCATTGATACAAAAAGTGCCCATCATTTCAAATTGGCGAACAACCGCAGTTCCGTAAAAGGTAATGGAAGCGCCAATACGTGGAATAACAGCATCGTATTGAGGTAGCTCTTCACCCATGTAGCGAATCTTCGGATTGTTACTCGCGATATCTATATCACAGTGCAACGTGTCGATAACATCGACCTGATGACCACGTGCTTCTCCAGCCTGCTTTAGACGAGCGGTAGAGTATAGATTTTCGTTGCGAGAAAGAATTGCGATACGCATGGCGTTTCCTTAGTTAATACCTGATTGGTAACTGCAAATAAATTAGTTGTTAGCTGAGCTTTCAGTTTTTTCTGAGGCTCCTTGCTTGCTTCGGGGCGAACCTTAAGGCTTTTCGTTCAACTAAGAAAACGAATTAAATTTGTCGAGTCGACAACGGAAATTTATCGATTGTGTGAGCTATTGGTACAGCAGGCTTGAGAGGGGAATTGGAATGGAAAAGCGAGTTGAGACCTAACTCATATTGGGGGTAGGAGCATATTAGGTTGTACCCAACTCGCGTTTACTCGGTGCTAAAAAGTGTACTAATAACGCCAGTTACATAGATCTAAAAGTGTTCGTAGTGCTTCTCTTTCGAGCTTACTGCAGGTGCTTTTTAGCTTGTTAAGATAGTATTTTCTCATGGTCATTACTCTCTCTGGTTAGGCTTTATTTACAACCTATGGTTTGTTGTTGACCCGTTCATTATGGATAATTAAGAGGAACTAAAAAACAGATGGTATTTTTATTGGTTGTTCCTGTTTTGGTCGCATTACACTACTTTTTGATGAATGTGTTTTATAATGAGCTTAATTAGGAAGAGCTATCTTTAAAAGGTTCACTATTTGTCTGATCTAAACATGATGCGTTACTACACGCGGCTAGAATCGTTCGAGCCAAACATTTCTCATTCAGTCACCCTAGCCGAAGTAGCGGATATGCTGTTTACAAGCTTGCGTCACGCTCGAACTTTACTTGGTAAGATGCATCAAGCTGAATGGGTGGTGTGGGAGCCAAAAGTTGGCAGGAATCAACGCTCTAACTTAACACTGCGTTTTAGCAATTCAGAGTTGGCGCAGCATGTTGCAATTAAACTGATAGAGCAGGGCAAGTACGAAAAAGCACTTTCCATATTGGATAATGACCGCGCTGTGTTTGGTTCTTTACTGCAAGAAACTTCCGGCGCGACCATGCGTGAAGGGCTGCTGCACGTTCAATTAACCTATAAGCGTAAGTTTGAGGATTTGTTTCCGCACCATATACACCGCAGTAGCGAACGATTTTTGATAAGACAGGTTTTTAGCTGCCTAGTGACGTGTAATGGTAAAGGTGAGTTAAAGCCTGAATTAGCTCACCATTGGGAATATGACACTGAGCAACTGGTTTGGACTTTCTATCTGCGCCCGGGACTTACTTTCCATGACGGGCAACCTGTGGATGCTAAGCAATTAGTTTCGATGTTTTCTGCGTTGCAAACCTTACCTTTCTATCAGACAGAGCTAGCCCATGTCGCTTCAGTTTACAGTGAGCAGCCATTGAGGATCAGCTTTCAACTCACCAAAGCAGATACCGGCTTTGCTGGTTTACTTGCTGGCGTTAAATATTCGATTCAACCTGCTGCGCAAGTTACACGTGAGCCATCGCCATTAAATTCGGTGTCTCATGCTGTGATTGGAACCGGCCCTTTCAAAGTGGTTGAGACCAATAATGAACGCATTAAGCTCGCGGCATTTGAGCTCTATTATGGTTGTCGTTCTTTGACTGATGAAGTGACCATCTGGCAGTTTGAAGAGTCGATGACGGGCACTGCTCGTTTCGATGATAGCCAAATGCACGTATCGCCTTATGAAGATTCTTCTTGCTTCCATCAATTAGGGAAAAGCGATGCGGACCTTGTTTCAGCAGACACAGACGGCCTTCGTAGCCGAGTCGAGGATGGATGCTTGTTTATCCTGTTCAATCAGAACTCAGCGGCTAGCCCACTAAATAATGAGCAGCGCAAATACCTTTCACAACTGACCAACCCACAAGCGATTTTGTCTCAGCTGGAACACAACAAGGGTTTGTTTAGTGTCTCTTTAGCTCAAAATATACTGCCAAGTTGGCAGAAATTGTATCGAACGCCTTCGAAAGAGGCACAACTGCCGGAAAAGATGAGTATTGCGGTTTACGACTATTATGCGTTGTATCGATGTGCGATTTGCGTATCCGATATACTCAAACGATATGGTGTGGAAGTTGAGGTGAACACCTACAGTTTTCGAGAGTTGGCGCAGCTCTCTCAGAGTGGCGAGTTAAAGGAGGACTTGGTGCTGTGTAACTTGAACCTCGATGACAATGCCCCGTCTTCGCTGTTCTCGTGGATGATGAACGACCCTGTTTTGCACTCTGCTTTGGGAGAGATGAACAGCGATTGGCTCAAGCAGCGCTTGGATAGTCATAAAGCATCCGTGGAACTGCCTAATTACTTGGCAGAGCTAGAACCTATCGCGTCTACTCTGATCTCAGATTATTGGTTAGTGCCTATGTTCCATCACTTACAGACCGTTCGTTTCCAAGGGATTCTTAAAAACGTAGCCATCACCAACTGGGGATGGCCAGATTTCAAGAATGTATGGTCTGCTGATTAACCTTTCTGACTAGCTAAATAACTAAGTTAACTCGTTGCCAAAGTTGGTTTTTCCAAAATCGACTTTGACACGCTTACGTCTAGATAAATTAAAAATTACACTCTGTGGTTTACTTTTTGGGTTTGGTATGTAAACTAGTCAGTGTAGTTTTTGAGTTGGGTCTTTCCCAACGGTTGAAGAGATACCAATGAAAAAATATCTATTACCGATTTTAGGAGTACTTGCCGTGGTCGCTATCGTAAGCACAGGTTCACAATCAAATGACAATCTAGATAAGCTTCCAAAGAAGTTTGCTAACAGTGAGTTAGAGTACAAATCGGGCATGTCTGATATTTTTTCAATCTTGAAAGCGTATGTAACCGTGGAAAGAAATGAGCCAGTGCCACGTGCTGCATTGCCTTTGATTCCGATGACAGCCGAGCAATTGATCGAAGAGACAGAAGACGTTGCGTACCGCTTAGGTCACTCAAGTGTGATGATGAAGCTAGATGGCAAGCTAGTGATGACTGACCCTGTGTTCAGTGATCGAGCATCACCAGTGCAATGGATGGGGCCAAAGCGCTTTCACCCAACCCCAATCTCACTGCAAGATCTACCTGACATCGATGTGGTAGTGATCAGCCATGATCACTACGACCATTTAGACAAAGGTGCCGTGAAGGTATTAGCCGACAAAGTAGGGACGTTCTTAGTGCCATTAAGAGTGGGCGCACTGTTGGAAAAGTGGGGCGTGGATAAAGAGAAGATCATCGAATTGAACTGGTGGGAATCGGCAACGGCCTCAGACATTGAGTTCACGTTGACACCGACACAGCATTTCTCTGGTCGTGGCTTGCTTGATCGTGACCAAACACTGTGGGGCAGTTGGGTTATTAACGCTTCAGACAAGAAAGTCTTCTTTAGCGGTGATTCTGGTTACTTCAATGGCTTTAAAGAGATTGGCGACCGTTTTGGGCCGTTTGATTTAACCATGGTTGAAACGGGTGCGTATAACTCACTTTGGGCGGATATTCATATGTTCCCAGAACAGAGTGTTCAGGCACACATTGATCTGCAAGGTAAGGTGATGATGCCAATCCACAATAGTACCTTCGACCTTTCTATGCATGATTGGCAAGACCCAATGGAACAAGCACTGGCGATTAGCAAAGAGCGAGATGTACAAATGGTAAGCCCGGTGATGGGTGAACGTTTGGTGATCTCAGAGCCTGTACCTGTTCAGGCATGGTGGAAACTAGCATCGAATTAGAGCTGTCATCCAAATAGACATAGCTAAACCACTAAGCTGTACAACCCAACTTATACACGAAACGCCACCGATCTTACGATTCGGTGGCGTATTTTAGTTTTATTTTTAAGATCAGCTTTCTAAGTTCTGCGCCATTTTCTTCGCAATTTTTCTGAATTGTTCTAACTCATCTTCGGCCATGCCTTTGGTCATTCTCTTCAGCATATCTCGATCTATATCCGAGACCTTACTCATGATCTCTTGACCCTTATCAGTCAGAACCAATAACTGGCTGCGCTTGTCTTCCGGGTTCGGAGACTTCTTCACAAGTTCCTGGTTGATCAAAGCATTAATAAGCCGAGTGACCTGTGCTTTATCACGATCTAAGAAGTGTGCGATATCGATAGCGGTACATGGAGATTTCTTAGTGATGATCTTCATGACACGAATGTTCATAGGTGCGATCTCTGAGTCTAAGCTCTCAATCTGTTCGCTCATTTGACGTTTCAAAGAGTGCACTAGACGAAAGATTGATTCTAGCGATGTGTTATCAGACATAAACGATCCTTAGAAATATAGTTGACATTATCAACCACTGTATTTATAGTTGACATTATCAACTTAATTGTTCGTAAATTCAAGACAGGAAATAGATATGACGATTCAAGCAACTCTAACGCCAACTCTTCCTGAGCAAAAAGGCACACCGGTTTTATACAAAATTTTGGTCATGATGAGCTTAATGCTGACGATTGGCGGCAGTTTAACGGCCGTGATGACTTACATGAATGTCGGATTCGGCGAGGCATTTATTGGCAACTGGCTTTCTTCGTTAGCCCTTGTTGTCGTGATCATGATGCCAATGGGCGCGGCGATGATGGCTTTAGTCACCAAAGCCGTTGCTAGAGTGTTCACAACTTATAGCGAGAAAGTTCGCAACCTGATCGTGGGACTGATCATGGCATTCATAATGGAGTCCATGATGGCATTTGTAACAGCGGCAAATAATATTGGATTTTCGGATACATCGGCGTTTACCAGTGGATGGTTTAATGGATTTATTGCCGCGCTTCCTGTTGGCCTTACGATCATGGTCGTAATGTCGATGACGGTTAAACCTAAGCTAGAACGATTCATGAAGAGCTAGCCAAAACATTTCACAGCATTGTAGGAGATCCACATGAAAGCATTTACAGGTAAACACAATAACTACCGCATCACTATTGAAGAAGTGAGCGTTAAAGAAGACCGCGAACTTCAAACCATGCAGTTTGAAATTGAAGACAGAGAAAACATGTTCGCGATTGTTGAGAAGATCAAACAAGACAGCGGCTTAGATGAGCAATCAGCAGCACGACTGGGTGTGAGTATTCGCTTACTCGGTCCATTGATGATGCAAGATCGCAAGCATCCTCTGTTTGTTAATTTTATGCCTCACTTCAGAGACTTCATGCAAAACCTTAAGAAGACCTTGAAAGGGCAGTAAAGCCTAATCATCAGTAACACATCGAAAAGCCAGTAACGAATTTACTGGCTTTTGTTGTCTTTAAATCAAAATAATTTCAGTTGTTTGCGTCTAGAATATGCGAAAATTGATGGCTGAATTTTCGGTGTAGCACCGTTGTTGAATTGTCTATTCAAGCTTTAAGAAATCCGATATTATACTGGTCATAAAACTAAAGGTGGTATTATATGACAAATGTATTTAAACAAGCAGCTGAAGAACTGTTGAGTCGTCGTGTTGCTGGCACCAAAGCACCAAGATTGGACGAACAGTACCGTCCGAATAACTTGGAAGATGCGCTAAAGATCCAATCTTCAATGATCGATCTTAAGAGCGATAAAGTCGGCGGTTGGAAGTGCTTACTTCCTCTGGCTGAAGACAAGTTTGTTGTTGCGCCAATCTTCTCGGGCAGCGTTCAACAAGGCGAAGTTTGTGAACTGTTTGCTGACAACGGCGTAGTACGCGTTGAGCCTGAAATCGCATTTACGCTTGCTAAGAGCCTGCCTGCAAGCCAAGAAGGCTACAGCGAAGAGCAAATCAACGAAGCGATTGGTTCTTGCCACATGGCACTTGAGTTAATGCAGTCTCGTTTTGCGGATGACAGCGGCGCTGAGTTCTATGAAAAGCTGGCCGATGGCCTAGTAAACCAAGGTCTATTTATTGGCTCTGAGATTGATCGCGAAAAAGCGTTCACTTCTGCAGAGATCAGTATTGAAGTGACTCAAGGCGAGCAAGTTCAAGCATTCGACGGTAAGCACCCGAATACACTGCCACCAAGCCCAATTTACTGGCTGATTAACTACATGACACGTCGTGGTGTTGATTTCCAAGCGGGTGAAGCCATTATCACGGGCTCTTACTGCGGTATCGTGGAAATGGAATTCGATAAACCAACGACCTTCCACTACGAAGGCATTGGTGAATACCAAGTAACGTTCAAGCAGAAACGCTAACTTCTAGCGGCGCACTATCTGTTATCGAAAGGCTGTTTACTGATGAGTAAATAGCCTTTTTTATTACGTGATGCTCAATAGGGTTCTTATTACTTTGCATTAAATTAGGCGTTTAGACGTCTAGACGTTGACAAGTTCTAAGTGTGACATTAGTCTGCTCACCTTCCTGTTCTATTGTGTTGTCGTTCCATGTCCAATTCAAAAAATTCTAACGCGGTAATTGCCCCTTCTGCAGTGGCGCTTATCCCTCTGATCGTTTTCCTTGCGCTGTTTATTGGCGTGGGTACATACCTGTCGCTACAAGGCGCCGATTTTGCTTTCTATCAACTTCCAGCTCCGATTGCGGCTCTGCCTGCTGTGATGTTAGCGTTGCTATTGAGCAAAGATAAATTGAACCGTGCGATTGAGCAGTTCTTAGGTGGCGTGGGTCACAAAGACATTATCGCAATGTGTATGATCTACCTATTGGCGGGTGCTTTTGCTGCTGTGGCTAAAGCTTCTGGTGGCGTGGACGCGACGGTAAACCTTGGTCTATCGGCTATCCCAACGAGCATGATCCTACCGGGCATCTTCCTTATTTCGGCGTTCATTGCGACAGCAATGGGCACCTCTATGGGTACTATCGCTGCGGTTGCTCCTGTTGCACTAGGCATTGCTGACTCAGCTGGTATGAGTATTCCTCTAACCGCTGGCGTAGTGCTAAGTGGCGCTATGTTTGGTGACAGCCTTTCTATCATCTCAGATACCACGATTGCCGCGACTCGCTCGCAAGGCTGTGAGATGAGAGACAAGTTTAAAGAGAACATCCGTATAGCACTTCCTGCTGCACTTATCGCGATTGTTATCTTTGCTTTCAACAGCACAGCAACTCAAGTTCCTGAAACAGGCCCAATTGAATGGCTGAAAGTCCTTCCGTACATCACTATTTTGATTCTTGCTGTATCGGGTATGAATGTATTCGTTGTGCTGACGATTGGTATCTTGCTGGCGGGTGGCGTGAGCCTAGGTTCTGTTGAGAACTACGGTATGACGGATTACGCTCAAGATATCTACGCAGGCTTCGGCAACATGCAGGAGATCTTCTTACTGTCGATGCTGATTGGTGGTTTGAGTGAGCTGATGCGTCGCCAAGGTGGATTGGCGTTCCTGACTAGCTTGGTAAGTGGTGTGATTCGTGCGTTTGGCTCTTCACACTCTAAGCAAGCGAATGGCCGTGCGAGTGAGTTGGGTATTGCGGGCTTGGTATCAATGGTGAACCTATGTACTGCAAACAACACGGTAGCGATTATTGTGTCTGGTAGTGTGGCTCGCCAATTAGCTGAAGAAAATAACGTTTCTCCACGTCGCTCTGCCAGCTTATTGGATATCTTCTCTTGTGTGATTCAAGGCGTATTGCCTTACGGTGCACAGGTATTGCTATTAGGTTCGGTATTTAACTTATCGCCTTTGGATATCGTGGCTAATTCTTACTACTGTTTCGCGCTTGCAGTCGTTGCTGTGGTAGCTGTGTTTATTAAACACCCAGCACGTCAAGTGGCTCAAGCTTAGTAATAATTGACCAAACTGAGTGCTCACTGGCTCTGATAAGAAGGCTCCTTAATAGGAGCTTTTTTGTGCATGAAACTCATGGCTTGAAAATTCAATGTACGTCTTCAAATACAAGAAAACCGCCTAAGTAGACGGTTTCTAATTTCGTTATAGTGGTTTTCAAGTTTATTGTAGTGTGAATGACAATTAGGCTTGAGAGCTTTAATTCAGCTTCTTAGTCACGAACTCTTTGTTTCTAACCATTAGCCACATCAGGCCACCAAGCGTACCGATGGATAATTGGATAAAGCCTAGGTTTTCAATCAGTGACTCTGGGCGTATTGAAACTAATACCATACCAAGCGAACCACAAATCATGCTGAAGAACTGAATCAGTGCGACGGCAGAGCCCGTGTCATGATCTTGTTGATTCAACATCAAGTTGGTCCCCGGTACTCGCATGATGATCGCCATTAATGTCGCTGGTGCAGCGATGAACATGAAGAACCAAGGGGACAGGTCGCCAATGGTTAGGGTGAAGATTCCCGCAAGCGCTAATAAAGCAAAACATCCTGAGATGACCTTTTGAACCGGCATTCGGTAGGACAACTTCATGTAAATTGTTGGACCAAATGAGGCGCATAATGCATTGAATGCGAACGCGTAGCTAAACTGTTGTTCGGTCAATCCAAAGTGATCGATGTAGATATAAGAACCCGCCGCAAGAAAGCCCATCAACGCCATCGGTATGATAGAGAAAATGACCAGTAGCTTGAGGAACGAGCGGTTTTTCATGACCACGCCCATTCTTCCCCATGAACGGAACATGGAACCTTGGTATTTGGTTTCGAGCGTTTCTCGATAGCAGCAAGCTAATACTGACGCAAATGCACCAAAAATGGCGAGGGTGACGAACATCATTCGCCAAGACGCAATTTTCAGTAGAAAGGCACCAAATACAGGCGCAACCATTGGCGCGATGATCACCAGTGACATGATAGTCGCCATGATCTTTTCACGTTCTCTGCCATCATAAAGATCTTTGACAATGGCGGTAGCGATAACGGTGATAGCACTACCAGCAAAGGCTTGGAATACACGAGCACCAATTAACTGTTCGATGCTATTGGTCATCGCGCACAATATGCTCGCGACCATATAACCCGCTAATCCAATTAATAGGATCGGCTTACGACCGAATTTCTCGCTGAGCGGCCCCCAAAATAAAAGACCAATAGCGTAAGTAACGAAGTAGCTGCTCAGGGTTAGGTTGACCATTGATCGGTCAGTATTAAACACGTCGACCATCTGCGGAAGCGCAGGTAGGTAAAGGTCGATGGTCAATGGAGGGAAAGCACTTATTATGACGAGAAAAAATAGCATACCGGTCTTTCCCAGTACTGGTTGTGGTCTCTTCAAGGTGGCTCTCCGTTGTCCAAGATAGGTTTCTAATTGATGTGATATTGATATACAGAAGGTTAAGGCACGTCAGACAAGAAGGATAGAGGCGTTCGAGAATATAGTGAAAGTATCGATGAGCTTATCTCTATGAGTTCGAATCTACGAAGTCGGTCTGTATACTGAATTGTATTACAAAACATTATTACTTTTATAGCTAACGAGTTCAATTAGTTAGTAGCAGTGTAGCTTGTAATCGCCAGCGACACATTGTAATGATTATCGACTTGGCTTGTTATCTTTTCTTTGGGCGTTTTTCGACTAAACCGTTACGCTCTAAACCACGTCGAACGCTGCTGCATAGCTTACCAAAGCGGCGCAGTTCTTCGAAGTTAGGGCCTTGGCCAATTGAAATACTGTGCTCCCAATACATTAACTCGCTGTCGACCATCTCAAGTAGTTTCTTAGAGCAACCCGAGCAATTTCCTTTTGGACCACAGATAAACGTCTCTGACTCGTAAAGTGGGAGTTCGTTTTTAACTTCTTCAATTAAGTTAAGCATTGCCGAGTTTAAGTCTGGCTTTTTGGATGTAAGTGGCTTCAAGCTCGGTGCTTGAGTCGCAATTAATGGGGAAGTCAGTTTGTTAGGTTGTAAATTCAAAGCAGCTGATGACATATCAAAGGCCTCAAGGAGAGAAGAAGGTGGGCATGCTACTCTTCACAACAAAGTGAATCTTGATGTAGTGCAATAAGCGTGGATATATACCCAAAAGAGGTAGGAGCCACAAGCGGTTGTGACTCCTTATCAAAGCTCGGTACTAATGAGAGATTTTAGAATTCGGCGTCGAACTGGAATTCCATCCACTCTTTGGTGACTGGGTGGTGCAGCGCAAGTCTTTCTGCGTGTAAGTGCAATCGGTCGGCTTTATTGCCATACAAGCCGTCACCGACGATAGGCATGTTAAGGCCTTCTTGGTGTGAACAGTGAACACGCAACTGGTGTGTACGCCCTGTTTTAGGATGCAGGTAAACCTTAGTGGTTTGCCCGTTTCGCTCAATCACTTCCCATTTGGTTTCTGCTGGCTTGCCGTGTTCGAAGCAGACAATTTGACGAGGGCGGTCATACAAATCACCACGCAATGGCAGTCGAACATAGCCTTCATTTTCTGTTAGAACGCCTTCAATCATTGCCACGTAACGCTTTTCGACTTCACGAGTAATGAACTGCTTCTGTAAGCTCTTGTTCGCACGTCGTGTGAGAGCGAAGATTAGAATGCCAGAGGTCGCCATGTCTAAGCGATGAATCACAAATGGGCCTTCAACATCGGGATGCATTTCTTGAACACGTGTGTAGGCGGAATCTTTGATGGTTTTACCCGGCACAGATAGAAAACCTGCTGGCTTGTGTACTACCACGATGTGCTCATCTTGGAACAGAATATCCAGCTCTTTGCCTTCTGCTGGGTTCTCTAGCAATGGGTTTGGATCGACTTCTAGGCCTTTCATCATATGGCCTAAAATCGGCACACATTTACTCTGACAAGAAGCGTAGTATTTCTTGTGCTTGCGGATTTCCGACTTTGGAGAGCGGCCCCACCAAAATTCAGCCAATGCCAGTGGCGTGTAACCATGTAAGTACGCGTATTGCAGCAATTTAGGCGCAGCGCATTCACCAGAGCCAGCTGGTGGTATCTTGTTTGGCGTGTTTTCAAAGATCTGGTTAAGGTCTTCAACGTTTCCTTCCGCATTTTGGAAAGCGTATTGTGAAAACAACTTGTGTTGAAGCTGATGAGAAATGTGTGCTCTTTGCTCTTTTAGCTCAGCCAGTTGAGTGTTGAACACATCAACTTTAGCTTGCAACACTTGCAGGGTCTGTTCCCAGTTAAGTTTTAGGTACTTCTGCTGGTTCTTGTCGGCAACACTGGCTTTGTTTAGCTCATTATTTAGCTGTTCGAAAGCTTGCTCATCAAGGTTTTCTTTACCTTGTTCACGTTGTTCTTTACGCGTTTTTCGGCCTTCAATAATCAATAGACGTTGAGCTTCAATCTCTTGCTCGGCTTGCGCTTTTTGCTGTGCCAGTTGCTCGCACAATTCAAGGTATTCAGTATTTGCTTGCAGCGCTTTAAACTCAGCGTTGACAGCCATCATGTCGGCTGTGTCTTGATGGAAAAAGCTGTCGCTGCTGAGCATGTCGAACACGGGCGGTACAAAGTGAGGCAGTAGGTTTTGGTCGGCGATTTTCCCTGAAAAAGCAGAGAAGTAACCCAATTCACCTTCAGGACTTTTCACCAGTAACACACCAAACATTTTGCCGCGACCAGCGTCAGAATCCAGTCCGAAGTCATGCTGCCAGTCGGTTTGAGTTTCTAGATATTGTTGAAGCTGATGAGAAGCGATTTCACACAGTGAGTGTGGTTCATAATAGAACGGGAAGGTAAAACGCTCTGGCAACGAATATGACTCGATCGGCTGTTGAAAACGAGTGAAGCAATGCTCAGGTGTGTGGCTGCTTTCTGAGTCGTGCGATGATTTTGATGAGTGCATAGTCGTATTAATACTTATATCGTGGTGATAAATGGTTGTGAGTCTACTGTGTATGTTTAGAGGCTTTAAACACAGTACGAGGCGGCGATTCTACTCTTTATCGAAAAGCGCCTCAAATAAGAAATGGTTCTATTACAGGATAGCTAAGCGAGATGGTTAACACTGAACCCATGAGTTATGGCTTGAACTTCATGAATTGATGAGTGACTTCTCGTTTCTAATCAGAGAAGGTAACTTAACAAGTGAAGGGTGGTAGCCTTGCCGCCCTCTTATTCAACCTAAGGTAACGTGATGATTCCACTCAATACTTCCATCGTAGCTGGTGTCGCTCTTTCAGAGATCGACGGACAAATGAAAATGCTATTAATGAAGCGTGTGAAAGGCGAATTTTGGTGTCACGTCGCAGGCTCGATTGAAGCGGGTGAAACAGGCTGGCAGGCTATCGTGCGCGAGTTTGAAGAAGAGACCCAAATTAAAGTGGAAGCTTTGTATAACGCGCAGTTTCTGGAGCAGTTTTATGAGGCGCACGTGAATGTGATTCAGCTAATCCCCGTGTTTGCAGTGCTATGCCCACCCAACCAAGCGATTGAACTGAATGACGAACACACCGAGTACCGCTGGTGTAATTTAGAAGAAGCAAAAGCGTTAGCGCCGTTCCCCAACCAACATGCCGTCTACGATCATATTTGGTCGTATTTTGTCGATAAGCCAGTCAATCCGCTTTATCGAGTGAAATTGAACTAATACTGGCTGTTTAAGATCTAGGACTTACCAAGGTAAGGGGCTAAAAAGGTGCTCACTTGCGCTTGGCATAACCCCACATCTACCTTCACACCGTGCGATTCAAGGATGGCAACTCCACGACCATTATTACGAGGGTCTGGGTCTAGCATCGCCACGACTACGTGTTTTACACCTGCTTTAACCAATGTATTGGCGCAAGCGGGAGTTCTGCCAACAAAAGAGCATGGCTCTAAAGTTACGTAAGCGGTAACCCCTTCCATTGTTCCGTCCGTTTTGTCGTTATAGTTATTGAGTGCTTCAACCTCGGCGTGGTTTCCGCCGACTTTTTGCGTGTATCCAACAGACACCACCTTATCGTCTTTCACCAAAACACACCCTACTGGCGGGTTTGGTTGGCAATCAGGTAAGGCTTGGCGCGAAGCTTCGAGTGCTTGCAGCATGTATTGTTGGTTCATGGTCGTTACTCAGTATGACGAGAGAGCGTAGCAGCTAGTCGCCACGCGTGGTTGATGAGTTGGTTAATTACTAACTTAATAAGCTAATAAGTGGGGCATGTTCGATCTGATTGGACTTTTAGTCAATGGTTTTAGCGTTTGAATTCGACTGCTAGTTAACTGTGACTCATCGTTAACTTGGGCCACTGGGTTAGCCAACCTTTGGATTGCACTCTTTGATCAAAGATATCTCGGCTACGCTTTGGATTGGGTGTGATTTGCAAATCAAACAAACTCTCTAAGCCAAAGGCAGAAATACACTCGATGTTTCCATGGAGGCTTTGTTTCACGGCGACGGCGGTTTCTTTCTCTGGCCAATAACTCATCGCATCCAATGAGCCTTGGTAACGTTCATCCCCATTTCTAGTGTGCATGTAGGCTTGATTGCGAACTTGCCAATTCAGTTCGGGTAACCGTTGTTTAAGCTGAGCCTCGTATCTAAGATCCGATTCGTAAGAGGTATCAATGGGATCAAAGTAGATCACATCAATATCATTGAATGGAGTCGGGGAGGCATAACCATGCTGGTGATCCCAAACGAGGTTTCTCACAAAGCCCGCAGCGACATAACACTGCGGCAAATCCAACTGAGCGACACAGTCTAAAACCTTCATTCGTAAGGGATCTTGTTTGATCAACGTGACGATGCGTTTGGCTAGCGGATGTATCATTATGATGTCGGAACATCAGTGACTTGGTAATGACGTGTCACGTTCTGGGAGATTTCACCCCATTCAGAGGCTTTTACTCGCTGTTGGTGCATTTCGAATGCTTCTCGGCTAGTGAATTCTTCATACACTTCAAAGCGATTAGGTTGAAGCGTGCTTTGACTGACTCGAAACACAATACAACCAGGTTCTTCTAGTGTCAGTTCTTTGTGCACAACCAAGGCATGTGTCACTGCTTCTAGGTCGTTGTCTGGCACTAGAATATGCCCTTGCAGAATTACTTTACTCATAATTACGTCCATTTAATTACGTCTATTTAATTTGGTCCATTACGGCTTTTTTCTATCAAAAGCTCTATCCGTTACAAACATAATCCCATTTTGATGTTGTAACGTATAGGCTAATGTGGCGATTATTAGTTCACATTGAATGTATTTTTTAGTTACACCGTAACTTTAAAGGTGATGTAATCAACAAATGATAAGACACTGGAACTAAATCAGCGTTGGTCCGGTCTATTAAATTAGTATCATTGAACTGTATTGATACTGAAATGAATTTGTCATCTGAGAGAACTAACCTTAATTTTGAACAGCGGCTCATAGGATTGAATTGAGCCATAGTTGATATCTAGGTCATACTTTGATGTAAATGGTACTAAAAACTCTATATATTTTGTGATTTGTATCATTGAACTGGGCATCAAACACCGTTAGATTCGAATGGTTGGCAATAAAAATAGCTCATGAAGAGCAGTTAAAGAAAAGGAAATATCCCTTATGAAAAAAATGAGAAGAGCACAGCTTC
Organism: Vibrio sp. 10N.247.311.12; assembly: GCF_041467515.1. Lineage (NCBI taxonomy): Bacteria > Pseudomonadati > Pseudomonadota > Gammaproteobacteria > Vibrionales > Vibrionaceae > Vibrio > Vibrio sp. 10N.247.311.12. The sequence continues at coordinate 48,524 of NZ_JBFSUV010000020.1, read as the reverse complement.
ATCGCGTTCGTATCCAATACTGGAAAGACACGTCAAAAGAAGCATCAAAGAAATAAGCTTTAATCGTAGAGCTTTAAAAGCTGAAAAGCTTAATCAAATGTAAAACGCAACAAACTGATTTCATTAGCACTCTCAAGGACCTTCATCTGGTCGGCGACTAACGAAATCATCCCCAAAGAGCTGGCAGGCATTAACAACAATGCAATTCAATGTCAGCTCATTATACCTCCGCTTAGATTCTCTTGTTGCTTCACTCTATTACTCCTACTAAAACCCTTTTGTCCTTTTGTCCTTTTGTCCTTTTGTCCTTTTGTCCTTTTGTTCTTGTTACTCATTTCTGTATTGGCAAAGTCGTGATCAAAAAAAGCTCCCGATTTCTCAGAAGCTTTGATTTAGATTTTGATATCTGATGTGGTTAACTGCTCGGGAGAGATAACACCAACGTCAGGAGCGAATGCGTTAACGTTGGAAGAGCGTCTTCAAACTGACATCATCGGTTCGGTTCAGCTTTAGGCTCAGCAGATAGCCACCAACACCGATCAGTGCATAAATACCTAAAGATAAAATCGGCGCTTCTGCAATCGCACTTAATGGGTTGCTTGCTATGAGTACATTCATTGGTAATGACGCGATGAGAGATAGGAAGTCATTGATGCCATAGAACCCAAACACTGCGACAGAGAGGAACTTAATCGCATAGCTTGAGATGAAAATGACAAGCAATGGAGAGTTTACCAGCTGCGAAATCGCTAGAGTGACGGTTGCCAGTGGCAATAAAACCAGTGCAACTAACATCATTCGTCCAAAAAACACGACCCAGTTGCTCAGCACATAAAACAGAGATTGTTGTTCAACCAATAGCGCCAGTTGTTGTTCACTTGAGACGTTCAATATCCAGAATAGAAAATCTGCGAACAGTACTAACAATGCACAGATAGCCGGAATCACCACTAAACCGAAGCCGAGTTTCACACCGTGAGTCATTGCGTTAGATACCGGCATACTTCTCCAAAACATCGAACTGCCTTCTTGGCGCTCTTTACGCAGCGTTTTAGGGATGTAAAGCGTTGATAGGATCAGTGAAATAAGGCCCGCGCCAAAGTAGATCACTGAGTTGAGGTCTTGTGCGAACTCTCTGTGGATGTCGCTCACGTCACCGTTCACTTGCATTTCGAAGAAAAACTCATGCTGCGCTGCGCCATTGAAGAACAGACTAACGAACAGTAAGAAACCACTTAACGCGACAAACAGAGGCAATCGAGTGTTAACTTTGTGCTCGATGAGTTCTTTTTCTAGCATGTAAAAACTTGGATGCATTATGCCTTCTCCATCTGTGTTGCAAGGAATAGATCTGCGAGACCAACGTTATAGACGTTACCCAGTGATTCAACTTGCGCTTTGTATTGACCTTCCAATAACCACTTAGTAGTGCCTAGCCCTGATTGTGAGGTCAGTGGGTTGAGTTTCTGAATCTCGCTTGAATGGTTGTTTGCGACTTCAATAATGAAATAGTCATTTTCGATGTCTTCTATGCTCTTTTGCAGCACACAATGGCCTTGTTTTAAAATCAGAACATCCGTTAATAAATGTTCAATCTCTGAAACCTCATGGCTTGCAATGATCATGGCGCGTTCGCCGTCGTGGAACCACTCAAGTAGATGGCGATAAAAAGTATCGCGGTACAGTAAATCTAGGCCAAGTGTAGGCTCATCTAAGATCAACACTTGGGTGTCAGTCGCGATGATGATCGCAAGGTGAAGTTGTACCTTCATTCCCTTAGAAAGCTGCTTGATAGTCGAAGAGAGCTTGATGTTGGTGCTGCTTAGCGTCTGTTCTGCTTTTTGCTTGTTGAAGCTAGGGTGTACACCTTGGGTGTATCTAAGCAGTTGCTTAACGGTCATCCACTCGGGTAACACGTTAACATCTGAAATGTACGACAAGTGCAGCATGAGTTCTGCATGCTGGTGGATAGGGTGGTAGCCATTAACCTCTATCTCACCTTGATAGCTGTGTCCACCAAGCAGTGATTTGATCAGTGTCGATTTCCCTGCGCCATTATGGCCCAGCAGTCCAAGCACTTGCCCCGGTTTTAACTCAAAGCTGATGTTCTCGACACCCACTTGATTTGAATAGGTTTTGGTTACGTTTTTCACGGAAAGTAACGTACTCATGACTTGTCCTTTATATGTTGTGCTAGCTGTTTCACGAGTTCTTCGACACTCATATCAATGATGCTTAGTGTCTCAGCGATGGCTGGGATCTGTGTGTTGATGAATGATTGGTGTGCGGACTCTTTCAATTTTTGAAGTGCCCCTTCGGCCACATACATGCCTTGGCCGCGTTTTTTCTCTACCAAGCCTTCATCCACCAGTAACTGGTAGCTTTTCATGACAGTAAGGTGGTTGATCTTGAGATCGGCGGCAACCGCACGCACAGAGGGCAATGCTTGTAGCTCTAGCCAAACACCCTGAAGAATTTGGTCACTGATCTTGGCGGCAAGCTGCCTAAAAATCGGTTGGTCGTCTTTCCATTCGGTCATAATTAAAACTGCATGGTGATATACGTGTGTATAACACTAACCTTTTTATTCGAATTGGCAAGGGTTTTATGAAAATGGATCGGATATTTTTATAGTTGGATAAAGCATGTTTGGCGGGGAGGGTACTTGAAGCCCACATCCTTGTGGGCTTCAAGCAGCTGTATGAGCGATGATTATTTGAATAGGCAATGGTTGCTCGTCAAGGTTTCTATTAGGGGGGCCTATTGCTCCTCTGAGTCATTGGGCCGGCTATACAGATAGCCTTGATGTAAGTTGTAGCCTAGCTGACACAAGATATATTGCTGCCTGCGCGTCTCGACACCTTCATAAATCATCGTGATATTTGATAGGCGTCCAATCTCAGAGATATTAAGCAATACACCCTGATGGTGCTCTCCTGACTCGATATCCTTAACAAAGCAACGATCCAGTTTTAGATAGGCCGGAGAGATAACATTGATGATTTCGATGTTGTTATTGCCCGTACCAAAGTCATCCAGAGCGATAGTGATACCAAGCTTTTTGATATCCTTAATGTTATCGATAACCTCACATCCATAGCCAATGTTCGAATATTCAGTAATCTCGACGACAAATTCATTCGCTTCCATCGCGGCTAAATGCTCTCTGAGCCTTGCGAAGTTCGATCCCACCAAAGCGCTCGGACACACGTTGACACCATAGATCTCATGGCTGTTGTGTAATTTGGCTTTTCTGACCGTCTCGATGAGCAAGATAGTGTGAAAGGTGAGTAAATTGGTGCGTCTCATTGTGTTGATGAAGCTTAAAACGCCAACGTTACGCACACGAGATAGCAACTCGTAATACAGGACGCAGTTGTCTTCGGTGTTGATGATCGGCTCTTCTTCAAAGGAGATGTGTTTCCAACGAAACAGGTAGATCACGAAACCCAGAATATAGGAGCGATAAAGCAGGGTGGCGAGTATCAGAGAAAGCGCAATCCATAGTGCAACAATGTCGTCACTGTAGAAGGTGATGGTTGCACCCGTTGGTAGGGAGGTTTGATAGATAGATTTACTCTCTTCGCCAAGGTTTAAGATGTGGTAACCATTCTTCTGGATGGAAATCGAATCGACTAATAGAGGCAATAGTGAGTTCTTGTATCGAGCTTCGATAGATCGTTTAGATATTCGAGCAACCATCTCAATGTCGTGCTCGGTATCCATGAAGCGTGAATAGGCAAAGTCAGCACTATCGTAGAAGTCGTCTAATTGATTGAGCTCTATCATCTTAGAACGTGTTTTAGAGATATAGCAGGAGTCATAAGGTGTGGTCATGACGACAGAATCAAGGTTGAGCGAGTGCCTTAGCGAGTGCACAGCCCCGTGGCTATCGCAACCGTAGTCCATGACTTCTGCGGCAATGTGTTTGGTGTTCTCACTGTATTCATTCGCAATCTTCGTCGTATAAAGGATTTGGGAAAAGTAGACAACGAATAGGAAAAAGGAAGAGATGGTGAACACGGCTATCAGAGCCTTAATCAGCTCTCGATGATAGGTGTTGAACATCAGTTTCAACATCTCGAACTGGCTGGGCTTGAACTGGTTGATGTCGTACTTAGGTGCGATACGGTTGGTTGAGCTTTTATCGAGATCGATAAAGTAACCTACCTTATAAAGGTTAGAGATAAGTTCGCTATTATTATCTACCTTCGCTTTTTTACATAAGCTTCGATATTTCTTTCTTATAGAAGCAATAATGTTTTTTAACGCGTATAAGCTAAACTCTTCGTCAAAGTGTAATTTAAAAGATTCTTCAACATCTCGTGCAGATTGAGGGTTTGATATTGACGAGTGTTCAATAAGGTATTTGAAAACAAAACTCTCTTTACTATTAAGAGTTTCCTCTGATATCTTATTACTGTCTCTTTTAATGTATATTTTTTCTTCATTGTAGATCAGTTGCAAGCTCTCATTATTGTTATTTATATTGAAAGAACAGTGCATAGCTCAACTCCTAAGCGATAGTTATTATATTTGTGTGATGGATATGTGATGGCTGGGATTGTCATTCAACACAAGAGTTCGATCTAAATAATATAACCAAAATGTCACCATTTTCTCTTAAGATGTTGATACTAATCGCAGAATTTGGGCTTTAATGAAAGGTTATGGAGATGTTCACCCAAAAGTTGAATTTATAAATGAAAGCCAATGATTTACAAGGGGTAAAGGGGATTTATCCATTTATTTTGGTATTTATCCATTTCACAGCTTCTACGCGGCGCGTTTAGTGACTGGATTTAGAGGTTTCTAATGTAGCTTCTGGTGGTATTCATTCAGCTTATCGATGTGTCAGATTTATCAGAATTTTTCAGGATAAAATTAAATTATGTCACTTTATGTGATATTAATATAATTTATGTGGCGTATTGTTTTGGTGATTTAATTAAAGTAATCAATGATAGAATTAATTATATTTGTTGAATAATTGACTTTAATTTATTCTGTTACGAAATTTAAATAATGAAATTTTAAGGTGGGATATTTAAAATAGGGAAAGAATGATGTTTATCATGAGGTGCTGATTAAAGGATTTTAATGGGATTATTATTGACATATGCATCAAATATATGTCCATGTAAATATTCATCGGCTAGTGATGAAAATAAGATATGAATGAGGTTGGTGTTATACCATGAGTACTGCCTAAAAGTGTAAGCAGTAACAAGTTAGATCCATTAGTGTTATTTTTGAACAAATGTTAGCGTAACCACATGATATTCAAAGATCTGCAGCGGTGGCTTTGTGTTAACTATGGAAGCGTGCAATCGTTGAGTATTTAACATGCACCATCAAGTACCACGATTTGTGGTTCTTTTTCTGGCTGGTAAAGCACCTGACAAAAGTCTCCTTCTGGCGAATAGGTGTAGTTTTCGGTGTCGAAAGAGATGGCGGCTACTCTTTCTGCATTGCTGCCAGAGTCTACTTCTTTGTTGATGACATGAAGCTCTGTTGCGTCGATATTGAGCAGTCTTCTTAGTGAGTCAACATAGGCGATTGGGTAACCATGACAAACGTAGTAGGTCTCAATCTCCGTCTTTTCAACATAGTTGCACTCATCCTCAACGCCAGCAATCGCTGACTTCGCGTAGATCATATCGATACCCGTGCGAAGGTTACCAGCCACATCATGTATTTTACTCGCCCGAGCACTTCCTTGAACGTCTAAGAACTTGACCATAGCTGTCGCCGAAACGATCGCTAAAATTAATACAGAGATGATGAGTTCTAAAAGAGTGAAGCCGTTTTGTCTGTTCATGGTTACCGATTATTTGCTCTGCTAAAGGGACGGAATGAGGGTAATCTAAATACCAAAGTCATTACAGTTAGTGGGTATAATGGTTTGGTGTTTTATTGTGTGAATTTCTAAGTAATTTTCTTTATAAACAATAGCTTAATTATTTCCTCTTACTGTTAAACGCTATGTAAGCATACGTAAGCGTACACACCCACAGCAGCCGATTGTTTAGGAAGCATTCAAACGACTTAATTTATTGATAAATAAGTCTTTAATTGTAGGATTGTCGACCATTCAAAAACTGACTTTCGACTTCATTTGAGGGAATTGGTTTACTAAATAAAAATCCCTGAAGATACTGGTATCCACAATCGATTAAGAACGCTTTATGCGTTTCGGTTTCGACACCTTCAGCAACCACTTTTAGCCCCAATTTTTCACAGATAGCATGGGTGGCTTGGACAATCGCTTTGCTCCCTTTGTGTGAACCGTGGACGAAGCTTTTATCGAGTTTCACGGTGCTAATCGGTAAGTCATGCAACATCGACAGTGACGAGTAGCCTGTGCCAAAGTCATCAAGGTGAAGATCTACGCCCAATTTAGAAATATCGCTTAACGCTTGCCTGACTTCACCATGCTTGAAGATCATGGAAGATTCGGTGATCTCAAGGGCGATGCTTTGAGGTTGGATATTGTAGAAGTTCAACATTGCTAATAGCTGCTCGGCAAAGGTCGCGTGCATCTGAATACTCGAAATATTGATACTCATCATCAACTCACTATCAAACTCACGTTGCCATATCGATAGCTGTTTGAGTGCAGAGTTCAGAACCCATTTCCCGAGCGGTACAATCTGCCCCGTCTCGTCCGCTAAGCTAATAAACTTATCAGGGCCTATGTTACCTAGCTCTTTGTCTGACCATCGAAGCAAGGCTTCAAACCCTTTCACCTTGTCGCTGTTGGTGTTCATGATCGGTTGGTAGTGAAGGTTGAGATCGTCGTTTTCTATGGCGCGTGCCAGTCGATGGCGGATCTCTACTTTGCGATGCAGGGTTTGTGCTAAGTCTGGGGTAAACGTTTTGAAGCGGTTTCGACCATTCGCTTTTGCAAGATGCATCGCCATACCCGCTTGCTTTAGCAATGTTTCTTGGTCAACCGCGTTATCAGGGAAATGCGCGGTACCTATGCTGCAACCGACAGATAAACTGCCGATGCCTCTGATATGGAAACTTCGGTTTAAGGCATCAATGATGCGAGAGCAAAGTAGTGGGATATTTTGATTTCGGCAGGTGTGGGCAATCACAATGAATTCGTCGCCACCAAATCGCCCTATCATGCATTTCTCATCAACCAACTGTTTAAGGCGTTCACCAACCTGTTTGAGTAGTTGGTCTCCGACAGTGTGCCCATAAGTGTCATTAACTAATTTGAAGCCATCAAGGTCGACAAACATCAATTCAAACGGTGAGCGATAGGCAATGCTGGTTTCTAGAAGGTTGCTGATCCCACGGCGATTATAAAGCTCCGTTAAACAGTCGTGTTCTGCGTTGTATCTGGCTTTTATCAGCTTCTCTTTTTGCTTTGTTGTACAGGTTAGGTTTAGCAGCAGTTCGCTTTTATCAAAGAGCCACTTTCCTTGCACATCAAAATGGTGTGCTCTGAAGGAGGAAACCTTGATAAACCAAGGCGCACCGGTTGTTGGTTCTCTATTCTGTAAACGTGTATGTACAAAAGTGATTACTATGTTTTGCGTACGGTAAATGTAGGGCTCTGATTCCAATATTGATGATCTATGACCAGTATATATACTGCCTTCGCTTTTAATAAATACTGGTGATAGGAATGTCGAAAACCAAAGTGCTCATTGTTGAAGATGACCAAGAGATAGCTCGTCTAACGACGCTTTACCTCGAAGCTGAAGGTTACAATGTTAGCGTTGTTCATGAAGGGAACTTGGCACTTGAAGCGATCCGTAGTATTGAACCTGATTTAGTGCTGTTGGACTTGATGCTTCCAGGGATGAGCGGCGCGCAAATTTGCCGTCAAGCCCGTGAGTTTTACAATGGAATGATTTTAGTGCTAACGGCTTCCGCCGATGAAATGAGCGAGGTCAGCTTGTTTAAATTTGGTGCGGACGATTACGTTGCCAAACCGATTCGTGGCCATGCCTTGTTAGCGCGAATTGAAGCGTTATTGCGTCGAGCGACTCCCGTAAAAACTGCGCAAGAAACTACGGCTGAAAAACAGTGCGATATTGTAATCAACAGCTCTGCTCAAAGTGCCACGCTCTACGGCCAAAACCTCAAGCTTACTTCTGCTGAATTTGAAATCTTAAACCTTCTCGTTAATAACATCTGTCAGGTCGTGACTCGAGACCAGTGCTGTCAGTTATTTAGAGGGATAGATTACGCGTTCAACGACCGCTCGATTGATATGCGCGTGTCTGGGTTACGCCGAAAGCTGCGCATTCACGCAAAAGACAAACAGTTGATTCGTACGGTTCGCAACAAGGGGTACATGCTGGTTGCGTAAGTTCATTGCTACGAAGCTTCGCTCGGTTTCGATGTTTGCTCGCTTATACCTTGGGATTGTGACTGGGATGTCGGCAACGATATTTTTGTTCTTGAACCTTGGTGAGGGGTACATGCGACGCACCGAGATCGAAACCTTCCTCAATGATGGCATCTACTTTGCGGAGCAGTATGTTCGTCAACACAATCAAGAAAACTCACTCTATAAAGAGCTCGATAGAACAGGCTGCCAACAATTTTATATCTTCAATTTGCGCCTGTTGGAGAATTGGTCGGGCGAGGCGCCTTGCCAACAATGTGAGTTATACACAACCTTAAACGGTGTGCCGATATATCTAAGTGATGACAACCTCTATTCGACCGTGTTTCAGCTACCAAACTCTAAATTCAGTTTTGGGTTCAGTGAGGTAGGGGACTTTTTCTCTCCTGACATTGAATGGTACGAAGACTCAGAACGACACTTTTTGTTAGGGCTGTTGTTGGCTGTGATTGTGGCGATTGGAGCAAGTGTTTACTTACCTGTGAGGCGTTTTCAAGAAAGAATAGAGTTGCTCGTCGAGAAGCAGAAACAGTTTGGTAAGGGCAAGCTTAGTACTCGATCTGACATGGACGACATCCATCCTGTTTCTGATTTGGCCAGCAGTTTTAACTTCATGGCTGAAGAGATCGAAAGCAAAGTAAAGCAAAGTCATATTTTCGCTCAAGCTATCCCACACGAAGTACGAACTCCGCTAAGTCGTATTCAACTGGCGACCGATATCCTAAGAAGGGGAGCCCTCGATAATCATCAGGTTCTTTTCGATGACATTGATACCTACATTGAGGATATCAACGAGCTCACGTCAGAAATCATCATGCTGTCGAAGTTGAATGTCATGGATAACTCTTTCTTTGAGCTCGTTAAAGTGACCTCCGATCTTCGTGAGTATTGCCTAGACCGAATTCGTTACTCGAAACTAGACAATGCCACCTTTGAATCTAAGGTACAGCTAGAGTGCAAGATTAAGTGTGATTGCTCAATGGCACGCTTGGTGTTCGATAACGTTCTCAAGAATGCGGGTAATTACACACAAGACAAAGTGTGGATGACGCTGGATGAGAACTCAGAAAACTGGCTGGTGGTGATTGAAGACAATGGTTCTGGAATACCAGAGAATAGGCGTGATGAGGTATTCCTTCCGTTCTCTCGACTAGACTCAAGCAGAACGTCGACCAACGGTGGATTGGGGTTGGGCCTCGCGATTGCTCTATCGGCGGCTAAAAAACTTTCTTGGGATATCAAAATCGACGACAGCAACCATGGTGGTGCCAAGTTCAGTATCGTGGTTCCTAAGATCGCATAAGCTGCAGCTTTAAGAACTCTTCAGGCTCGTCAAATAACAAAGCCACGGACTAATACCGTGGCTTTTTCATATTCCGATTTACAAGCTAGTGACTTCTTAGTACTACTGCTTAGAGCTTAGAGCTTAGAGCTTAGAGCTTAGAGCTTAGAGCTTAGAGCTTAGAGCGATGAAGGCCATAAATAGCGTGGTCAATGATGCGACCATTCAAGTTTTCGTTACGCGTGATGATACCTTCTAACGTGAAATGTAAGCGCTCACAAACCTTACGGCTGCTTTGGTTACCGGTTGCGGCTGATATCTCTACCTTTTCCATATCTAACTCATTGAAAGCAATATCAATCAGCTTCTGGACAACGCGCGTCACAATCCCCTTTCCTTGGTATGTCTCAGATAACCAATAACCTATCGTCACCTTTTGCTTATCATGATCAATAGTATTGAAACTGCAGTTACCGACGACCTTGTCTTGATACACGATTGCACAAGTCATGCTTTTACCTTCGGCATAATCGTGTAGCGAGCGTTGGATGAAGATCCTAAAGTCTTGCTCGGTTTTACAATGTGGCGGCCACACGAGCCATTGACTTAGGTACTCATTCTGGCTTTGTGAGATTTCCGCGTAGTGAGAAGCGAAGCTCTCTTCAACCAATGCGATGGAGAGTTCGTTGTCGATAACCGTTTTAAACATGTCTTTCCTTTTCTTATGGCTGCTTATTTAAGCGAATCTTAGTCGGCAGGCTATAATGTCGCATGATTTTTAATATGCAACCATTTGTAGCACGGATTTTTCGTGATACGTTGGTTCTATCACGAAACTCATTAAACCTTACAATAGTTGTGTATATAATCATTAGCTATGCATTAGTATTAGCGGCCTAAATATATAAAAAATATAAAAATGCTAGGCTTAAATAATGAATCAACATTGCCAGGACGTGACCGTGGACCTAAGGAAGGCTCTATTCGGTATTGCTAAGGCGCTTGATAACGTCGGTTTCGAAAGTAAAAATCATGGACAGAGAGTGGGCTATATCGCGTATCGATGTGCTCTGAGTGTGGGGTGGGAAGAAGAGCAAGCGCAGCTCGCGTTTTCGTTAGGCTTGATTCACGACTGTGGTGTCTCGCAAATTGATGAACAGCTCAGTTTAACGTCTGGGTTTGTACCTGACTCAAGCTATCACCATTGTCAAAAGGGCTACCAAATCTTAAAAGAGTGCCCAGTTCTTTCTATATTTGCTAAGCCGGTTCTTTATCACCATACTCCGTGGTCTGAGCTAAGGGCTATTCATATCAGCGAGTTAGAAAGAGAACTAGCTGCCATCGTGATGCTTGCCGATAGAGTCGATTATCTATACGGCATAACCTCTTCTGATCGTTATGGAAACCTAACACCAGATGGCAAAGCGAGCATCATTGAACGTTTGACTGAACAAGCGGATGAGATGTTCGAAACCAACCTTGTGCAACACATGTGCGAGTTGGTTGATTTGGATGACTTCTGGTTTTCTATGGAGATTCCATACATCGAGAACATGAGGGATAACTTTGAACCTGTGCCATTTTTCTCCCAGCAAATGTCGTTGGATGAGACGGTGGCCTTTGCCGAATTTATTGCCAATGTTGTTGATACCAAAAGTTCGTTTACCTTTAAGCACTCGTTGAAGGTTGGGCAGCTTTCAGAATACCTCGCTAAACAATTGGGCTATTCCTACACCACTCAGCGCAAACTCTATCTGGCTGGATTGGTCCATGATATCGGTAAACTGCAAACCCCTAATGACATTCTGCATAAGCCGGATTTACTTACTGAAGAAGAGTATTGCTGTATTAAACGCCATGCAACGGACACTCGATTCGCATTGCAGGAGTTGTTCAGTTCACCTCAGGTTTGTCAGTGGGCATCTAATCATCATGAAAGGTTAGATGGTTCGGGTTACCCAATGGGCAAAACGGCGGAAGAGTTGGATCAACCCAGTCGAATTGTTGCTGTGGTGGATGTGTTTCAAGCGCTAACTCAGTCTCGCCCTTATCGTGCAGGCATGACATTAGAAGAGACTCTCGTTATTTTGAGGGACCACGTTGATAACTTTAAGTTGGATCGAGAAGTGTTTGAGTGCCTTAATAAACACGCGCAATATTGCTTTGAATTATCGACAGATAAAAGAATGTACGCATTTTAACGCCACTGAATGCTTTCTAGGTGTGATGCCTTAACTCATATTCGATGAGAAATGACCAAGCACCAGAAACAGAAAAGCGATAGCCGAGGCTATCGCTTTTTTCATGGGGGCTTATCAGGATCTTTATATCGAGATTAGTATCGTTTTAAGATCTCGATGATCGCTTGCTCAGTTTCCGCTGCGATGATGGCATCAATGTCATCATCATTTTGGAACAACTCTGATAGCGCCATAATCGTATGGATGTGGCTATCTGAGTCCATCGCAGCCAGAGTAATCGAAAGGTAAACGTCACCGTTGTCTTCTGACTCTAAATCAACACCCTTCTTGAATACCGTTACTTGCAGTGATGCTTCGTTTACACCATCTTCAGGGCGAGCATGAGGCATCGCAATCTTAGGTGCTAGAACATAGTACGCGCCAATATCCTTATGCTTTTGCTTGATAGCTTCAACATAGCTTGCTTCAATTTTGTTGCTTGCTAGCAGTGTTGAACAAGTCACATCAATTGCTGCATCAACCGTTAGGTTTTCTTCAGAGTTGATGATAACGCCTTGGTTACCAATTAAATCGAATAAGCTCATGAAACAATCCACCCTAGGATAAGACCAACAACACCGAAGTCGAAGTCAGCAAACGTTGTCGCTTCAAGACCAAGGCCACCCAGTACAGGAAGCAGTAGCATTGGTAGGAAAGAGATACACAGACCTTGCGTGAATGAACCTAGAATTGCACCACGTAGACCGCCTGTCGCATTACCGTAAACGCCTGCTGCACCACCTACGAAGAAGTGTGGAACGACGCCAGCTACAATGATTGTCCAGCCAAGTGCACCTTGAACTGCCATTGCTAGTAGACCAGCAGCGAAAGAACAAAGGAAACCGATAAGTACCGCGTTTGGTGCTACAGGGAATACCATAGGGCAGTCTAGAGCAGGTTTTGCGCCCGGTACGAGTTTGTCAGAGATACCTTTGAATGCAGGAACGATTTCAGCTATCAGCATCTTCACACCTTGCAGCACGATGTAAACACCACCGGCAAACACAAGAGACTGCATGAAGGTGAATACTACCCAGTTTTGACCGCCTGATACTGTTTCAACAAAGTCACCGCCAGCAACAATTGAAGCAAACATAAAGAAAATGGCCATTGTTGTTGCTACAGCAACGGGCGTATCACGCAGGAACATTAGGCTCTTAGGTACGTTGATGTCTTCTGTTGATTTTGAAGTGTCACCAAACTTGCTACCAATGTAACCCGATACTAAGTACGAGAATGTTGAGAAGTGACCCATCGCCAGCTGATCAGTACCCATCACTTTCTCTGTGTATTTCTGAGCAAGTGCAGGCATGATAACCATCAGTGAACCCACAATGATCGAGCCTATTGCTACTAGAGCAGTGCCTTCAATGTTAGCTGTAGACAGGATTACCGCTACCAGCATAGACATGAACATTGTGTGGTGACCCGTTAAGAAAATATATTTTAAAGGAGTAATACGAGCCAATAAAATATTCACAACGAATGCGAAGAACATAATTAGAGCCATTTCATAACCGAATGCTTCTTGTGCTAATGCAACAATTGCTTCGTTATTTGGAATAACACCACTTACGCCGAATGCTTCAGTAAATACAACTGAGAAGTTATTTAGTGCACCAACAAGAGCGCCAGCACCAAAACCTAAAATTAGGAAACCCATTACGGTTTTAATTGTGCCTTTTAGAATGGTAGAAACATCTGCTTTTTGTGCAACTAGGCCAATAAAAGCAATTAAACCTACCATGATCGCCGGCTCTTTTAATAAGCCGAGCATGAACTCGAAAAAGTTTTGCATAATTTTGACCTTACATGAAAGTTTTTAGTTGTTCTTCAATTGATGCTTTGTCAAAAATATTTTTAAGGCTGATGATGTTCTCTTTACCAGCGTCTTTTAGTTGGTTTGCAACGTCTGTTGCTGCAACCCAAATATCCGCATTGCTTGATGCTGCAGATGATAGATCTTCGTGATCAACTTCTGCTTCGAAACCGATTTTTTTAGCGACTTCTTTTACTGCCATTTCCATCATTAGAGAAGTACCAAGGCCGTTACCGCAAACTACAAGAATCTTTTTCATAATATTTGTCTCAATTGGATTTTAGGGGTTGAGAAACTTCGTTCTCTTATTGTGTGAGAGCATAGTAATGGAAATATTCAGATTTCAATAAGATCTCCATCACAAAGCTAAAATGAGATTGTGACGGAGATCTCTTTAATTTGTGGTAAAGATCCAGAGTGAGACTTTGATCAAATTTAACTTTTCACTCGAATATGCAACGTATTTTATTGAGAAAGGCGGGCTTAATTAGTTTTTGTATCAGAATATAAATCTATAGAGGCTTTATTGTAGAAAACAGAGAATTAATCGTATCGACCGTAGTCAGTAAGCATTTTCTTAAGCATGCTATTAACGTCTTTGGTCTTTTTATTTCTTTTAGTCAGTTCGCTAAGAGAGGTTGGTTTTGGGGAGGCAATATTTTCACTGTCGACTTCTTCTGTTTTATCTTTCATTTTCTGTACGGCAGGCAATAACATTCTAATTTCTTCGTTATTGGCATTGGTCAGTACCACAATATTTTCAGATTCAACTTGAGTAATGGTTAGTATCCCGTGTTTAACCGATTCAACCTTTTCACCAATCATAATTGATTCAGGCGCGACAGAACGATCGGTGAGTTGACCTGTACGTAATTTCGCCGCACTGATAGCGCGGATATTTCCAGTATTTTCAAACGCGACAATAACAGTATAGGTATTATAATATTCAACTACTGTCACATAGCCGTGTCTATTTGTTTTGAATCTAGCTCCATTGTTCATGTCGTGCGGAGCTTCCATTTTCTTCACGTGTTTCCTCTCTTAGTCTCGATGGCTGTTATATCTAATCAGCTCTATTGGTATTTTATAGATAATTATTTGGTGAGGTCATACAAAGTATATACGCATCTAAACTTAAGATGAATCTTGAAGTCTCGGGAAATGAGGCAGAGCACAGAAAAGTAGTAAGAATCACACAGAATTAACCGAGTGATTACGCTCACACACTTAAAGACTTAACATTACAAATTCAACTCCCTACAGATTGTTTACAGTTTTGAAGCTCGAAAACGACGACAAACAATACATTTTGCTTAATCCTTGATCGCGCGATCGTTTGCGTCAAAAAATGTGATGAAAGTCTCACTTATCTGTTTATACTTCTTTTCCGGTTTTAAGCCGGTGCTTAGCCAATACAAGCCGTCACATGGATATGTGAATGACCCCACGGACCGGACCAGCTACGTTCCACTGCTTGTATAAGGTGATTTTTTACATGAACAACTCGTTGTTACATTCGCTAACCCTGTTAGCTCCTTCATCGCGTAGCGTTTTGCTTGCGGTTCTTTGTCCTGTTCCTTTGATGTCATTTGCTTGGCTCATGTTCACTCTTTAAGGATTACTAGGACACATTATGAATATTCTATTTGGTTTTGTCGGTGTTCTTGCACTGATTGCTTGCGCGTACCTGTTATCTGAAAGTCGTTCTTCAATTAACTGGAAAACGGTCTCTCGTGCACTATTACTTCAAATCGGTTTTGCAGCCTTAGTATTGTATTTCCCTTGGGGACAACTGGCGTTAACAAGCCTAAGCAATGGCGTTTCGAGTTTGCTTGGTTTTGCAGACGTTGGTATCGCTTTCCTATTTGGTGATCTGGCTACTGAAGGTTTCATTTTCGCGATTCGCGTACTTCCAATCATTATCTTCTTCAGTGCTTTGATCTCTGCGCTCTATTATTTAGGCGTTATGCAGAAAGTGATTCAAATCTTGGGCGGAGCGGTGCAAAAACTGCTGGGTACAAGTAAAGCTGAATCTCTGGTTGCTACAGGTAATATCTTCCTTTCTCAGGGTGAGTCTCCTCTTCTTATTCGTCCCTTTTTAAAATCTATGACTCGTTCGGAACTGTTTGCTGTAATGGCAGGTGGTATGGCGTCGGTAGCGGGTAGTGTACTTGGTGGTTATGCTGGCCTTGGTGTTGAGCTTAAATACCTTATCGCTGCAAGCTTTATGGCGGCTCCGGGCAGTCTGTTAATGGCGAAGATCATTGTTCCTGAGCGCAGCACACCAAGTGATTACGACCATATCGAACTAGATAAAGCTGACCAAAGCAACGTGATTGATGCATTGGCAAGCGGCGCGATGAACGGTATGAAGGTTGCGGTAGCGGTTGGTACTATGTTGGTTGCATTCGTGAGTGTGATTGCGATGGTCAACACTGGCCTAGAAAGCCTAGGTGAAACGTTCGGTTTTGCGGGTATTACGCTACAAGCTATCTTTGGTTACCTGTTCTCGCCTCTTGCATGGCTGATCGGTATCCCAAGTGACGAAGTATTGATGGCGGGTTCTTACATCGGTCAGAAGATCGTTATGAACGAGTTTGTTGCTTTCATCGACTTCGTTGAGAACAAAGCTCTGTTATCTGAACACAGCCAAGTGATCGTGACTTTTGCTCTATGTGGCTTTGCTAACATTGGTTCTATCGCGATTCAGTTAGGTTCAATCGGTGTTATGGCACCAGAGCGCCGTGCTGAAGTTGCAAACTTAGGTTTGAAAGCTGTAGCTGCTGGTACGCTAGCAAACCTAATGAGTGCATGCTTAGCGGGTATTTTCATCCTGCTTTAAGCTATATTCAGTTAAAGCGGACACTTTACTTACGGAGTTAACGTAAGGAGGGTGTCCGCTTTTTTGTGCCTGTTAATCAGGCGAAATCAGGTTTTGGCCGTCGACTGTGATTTGTCTATCGTGAGTAAAAGCTCACTCGGAAGAGTAATAGAGCCAGTTCCTTTTATCCGATATACTTGAATATCATCAGGTTGCGATTAATAACATTCGGCTTCGATTAAGAACATTCGATTTCGATTGAGAATATTCGGTTCCGACTAAGCATATCCGCTTTCGATTAGGAACAATGGCAACCAAGCTAAATTAATCAAGGGTCTCTCCATGAACATTCGCGTTCTCATCGGTCTTATTGTTACCTTCATTGGCTTGTTTGCGATGGTTTACCTAATTGCTGGCGGCGCTCAGTTTCCTATCTACCAGTGGCCAAAAGAGGCTTATCTCGGTTTGGTGTTCAGCGTGGTGTGGGGGGCTGGTGTCACAGCGTCTGTAGCGTATTTCTTCTCGGCATTGGTGTTTGTTACTGTCGCCGTGGTTTGCTATGCGATCGGTTATAAAATCGGTGGGCTCTTTTCTTCAAGTTCTAAAGCTTAATCTTATCAAGGTGTGCTGATGTTCATTGAAGTAGGGCTGATTTGAATGCACTGGCTCGATCGTTGGAAGGTGTATCGCTATCATCGGAAACAAACTAACCGCTCGAATGGCGACAAGGCTAAAGCTTTAGGTTGGACTAGCGAAGAGAGTCAATTGTGTCGCTTTGAAGTAATCGCTCGTGCGGCGGACTTCGAAAAGAAGAGTGTTTTAGATTTGGGTTGCGGCTATGGCGAGCTGTTTGAACTGCTCGACAGCATCTATCGTATTCAATCTTATACCGGCGTTGACCAACACGCAGGCTTTCTTAAGAAGGCGAAGCAAAACTACACAGAAGATCGTTGTCAGTTTTTGGCGGGTGATATGAGCAAAATGAACCTTGAGGCGCACGACATTGTCATCGCTAGTGGTTCACTGAACTACATCTCTCGTGATTCTGATTATCTGACAAATATGATTACTCGCATGTATGAACTGGCGAATCAGACGGTGATTTTTAATCTTCTCAACTCAAGCCAGTATCCTTCGCGTAATACCTTGATGAGTTATCACCCTCAAGGTGTCTATCGTTTCTGTAAAACGCTCTGCGATGATGTCTCTTTAACGGAGGGCTACGCAGAAGGGGATTTTACGATAGTGATGAACAAAGCCGTGTCAGGAGCTTGATGTCGTCTTTGTTTTTATCTTTACGCAGGTTTTGATATTAACAACTTTTGATACGAGTACTGACGTAGTAAACAGCAAAAAGCCGCAGCCTTGAAAGGTATGCGGCTTTTTGGGTTCTATGACCAACCTAGGCTAGGTATGCTGCTAGTTCTTCGGTGGTTGGTTTTTAATAAGTCCGTAAGGGATGTTAGTAAATACCTTAGGGTTGCCTTCATAGGTCGGCGCTTCATTCACTTGCTGCCAATCGAGTAGCATGATTGCTAGCACATTGCGGTGTTCACCGTACTCAAGATCAAAATCACCAGTGATAGAAGGGATCATGCCTTGTTTCTCATCGATAGAAGCTTGAATCGCGAGTCGAGTTTTCTCTAGAACTGGGTCATCTTCTAAACCTGCCAGTAAGAAGGTCAATCCAACCTCAGCAATCACATCTTCTTTCGCACGCAACAGAATCGTATCGATGTTTTCTCTGAAGTAATCGTAGATCCATTGATGATCTTGCTCGCTCACTTGATGCTGATAGTACTCGGAATCGCCAAAGATGACGTGTGTCATGCCGTAGAGTTTGTTGCCAAATTGCTGACTTGAAAGCTTCTTATCTTCATCGTCTGGGTACGCTTTTTTGAAGGTTTCGACAAACTCATCAACGACATCTTGTTCACCCAGTTGGCGCAGCCAGTAGACTTGATTGGCGAGTTGAGCCGCCCACGCTTTCACCATATCTTCGTTGGTCACGTATCGTGAAAAGTCATAGCGACGAATGATCTCACGCAGCTTAGCATCGTTCTTGTGCTCTAAACCGTATTCATTAGCACGAGCCATAGAGCCTAGGAGGTCAACACCAAGGTAGAGATATTCTGGCATGTGCTTGGTGATGTTGTAACGTCGAACACTGCGCTCATCATTATCGCCAACATAAGAAGCAACGCGCTTCTCTGAGTAGAGTACGATTTGTTCCATGGTATGAACGTCATTCGACAGGGTGCTGAGCTTACTTGCCACTCGTGCCATGTCACTCCACACCGCAGCAGAATACTTATCGTCTAATGTTTGGCGATACATGCGCAGCCCGTAATGACCTTCTTTGAATGCAGGCAGAGTGTAAAGCTGGCTTTCGTAGGTGGTACGAATGAGGTCTGCAGATTGTTTGAAAGATTGTTCATGAGAGTTGAGAGAATCTGCTTGGGTTTGAATACTCGGTACATTTGTCGCCAGAGCGTTCTCTTGTGCGTGAACAGCGACCGTAACTGAGGCCGATAGTAATGTGCACAGTGTAATCGTTTTTAGCTTCATGTCGTGAGGTACCAAGCTGATTAATAGTCTATGTAAAATAACATCGATGAATCCTTTAATGTAAGGTTTGAGTCAATACAATGTAAGCTTTATAAGGTTCACTAACCCTTTTTGATTAAACCATTCGTTTGGTAAAGAATTTTGAAGTGATGGATCACTCAATATTTGATAGATAGTCGACGTTAGTATGGATTTTTAATGACTTAGCGGCATACTGGAGCAATAAGCCAGAAATGAGCCGTTATAAGGCAGTATATAGAACAATAGTGTTAGAGGTTCGTAAATGCCAAGTGGTTCTAGCAAGCAGTGGTCTGCCAGAGTAGTAGCTTTTCTTTTTTTCCTTGCGATAGTAAGCGCAATTGAGTTCTTTCATGCCAAGCAATTAACTTTTCTTAAAAACGAATCGTATTCAGAGGCCAAAAAGCAACTATCCATTATTCGTTCTCGGATTGAAGCCGCGATCGTGTCAGATATGTATATCCTCAATAACTTCTCGACCTTAGTGACCATCAACCCCGATGGTGAGGTGAAAAATTGGGACAAGATTGCTGAGAATATCATTCAAGATGGCTTCCATATTCGACTTATCGGACTCGCCAAAGACGACATTCTAAATTTTGTTTACCCGCTGGAAGGTAATGAGCAGATTCTCGGTATTAATTATCGTGATCACCCAAATCAATGGGAGTCTGTTGAGATAGCCCGTAATCTTGGCAACACCTTTATTGCTGGTCCCTTTGAGCTTTTTCAAGGTGGACAAGCCCTCATTACGCGTACTCCGATCTTCCGAGACCCGCCTTTCAATCAAGATTATTGGGGTGTCTCCAGCGCTGTTATCGGCTTAGATGAGCTGTTTGAAGATGTTGGAATCGGCAAGATAGAGAACAAGTATGAATTAGCAATTCGTGGTGAAAACAGTTCAGGTAAAGATGGCGCTGTCTTTTATGGCACTCAGGATGTGTTCGATAATGCGTTTGCCACTGAAC
Organism: Vibrio sp. 10N.247.311.12; assembly: GCF_041467515.1. Lineage (NCBI taxonomy): Bacteria > Pseudomonadati > Pseudomonadota > Gammaproteobacteria > Vibrionales > Vibrionaceae > Vibrio > Vibrio sp. 10N.247.311.12. The sequence goes on along the minus strand of NZ_JBFSUV010000020.1, from coordinate 28,437 downwards.
AGGTGAGTTTCCCATACGGTGGTTGGTACCTTGCTCTTTCTGGCAACGAACACGTATTAATGGGTGAGCCTTGGTATCGCATCCAAGCGGTAAGGCTGGTGGGCTACTCCATAATATTAGTGCTGGCGTTTGCCTTCTTTACTATTTATCGCCTGTACCGGATTGCAGATAGCCGCTCTATGCATGATGAGCTAACGATGTTACCGAATCGTCGATACTTCATGTATAGCCTCAAGCAGGCCTTCAAAACCACTCAAAAACAGAGAGCGAGAACCTTTGCCGTTGTAAATATCGACCTCGATGGGTTTAAAGCAATCAACGACACTTATGGTCACGCGGCAGGCGATCAGGTATTGATCGAGTGTGCTAACCGCATAAGAAGTGAGCTGCGTGTTTCAGATATCGTTGCAAGGATAGGCGGTGATGAGTTCTTGGTCTTGTTGCCACGCATCATCGATGATCAACACGTATCTTCAATCGTGACTAAACTACGAAAGGCGATATGCTCGGCGCCAGTTGTGTACGAAGCGCACTCTATTTATCTCAGAATCAGTGTGGGTTGGGTTATTCACAATAGTAACTACAATGATGTCGATGCGCTCTTGAAAGCCGCTGATGAAAAAATGTACGAACAGAAGCGACAAGTTATCTAGGTTGAATTTTAGCTGCGATTAGAATTTAGTTGCTGAATGGGGGGAAAAGCCTCAGAATACCGCGCTTTGCTCCGTATCAATGTATTTGATGAGCAAAAGCTGAAGCAACGCACTTTTTAACGTGTTGCTCATACTAAATGTTATTCAACTGAGAAAATAATCTATGAGTTTTACCTCCCTTGGCCTTTCTGAACCGATCCTTAAAGCTATTGAAGCACAAGGTTACGATAAGCCATCACCAATACAAGAGAAAGCCGTGCCAGCTGTCCTAACGGGCAAAGATGTTATGGCCGCTGCTCAAACAGGTACAGGTAAAACTGCAGGCTTCACGCTACCTATTCTTGAAATGTTATCGAAAGGTACTCGCGTACGTCAGAACCAAGTTCGTGCGCTCGTGCTAACGCCAACTCGTGAGCTTGCTGCGCAAGTGAATGGCAGCGTAGTGAAGTACGGTATTAACTTACCGCTGACTTCGACGGTCGTGTTTGGTGGTGTGAAGATTAACCCTCAGATGCAAAAACTGCGTAAAGGTAGTGACGTGTTGGTGGCAACACCTGGTCGTCTACTTGACCTATACAACCAAAATGCAGTGCGTTTTGACCAACTAGAAATCCTAGTGCTAGATGAAGCGGACCGCATGCTAGACATGGGTTTCATCCGCGATATTCGTAAGATCTTAGCTTTCTTGCCTAAGAAGCGTCAGAACCTACTGTTCTCAGCGACGTTCTCTGATGATATCCGCAGCTTAGCGAAAGGCTTGGTGAACAATCCTGTTGAGATTTCAGTAAGCCCTGCAAACTCAACGGCAAAAACGGTTGAGCAAAGCATCTACCCAGTAGACAAAAAGAAAAAGAGCGCAATACTAGCGAAGCTAATCAAAGATAACGATTGGCGACAAGTGTTGGTGTTCAGCAAGACGAAACACGGTGCGAACAAGCTTGCTCGCTTCCTTGAAGAGCAAGACATCACTGCTGCACCTATCCATGGTAACAAGAGCCAAGGTGCACGTACTAAAGCCTTAGAGAACTTCAAAACAGGTAAGGTACGAGTACTTGTTGCAACTGATATCGCCGCTCGTGGTATCGATATCCCGCAACTGCCTCAAGTAGTTAACTTCGATCTTCCTCATGTATCAGAAGACTATGTACACCGTATCGGTCGTACTGGCCGTGCAGGTGAAGTAGGTAAAGCGATTTCATTGGTTTGTGCTGATGAAGTGGGTGAGCTGTTCGGTATTGAACGCCTGATTCAACAAGTGCTAGAGCGTCGTGAACTGGAAGGTTTCTCTCCAGTAAATAAGTTACCTGAGTCTCGGTTGGAGTCACGTCCAATCAAGCCTAAGAAACCGAAGAAAGCAAAACAGCCACGTGAACATGCTGATGGTCAACGCTCTGGTGATAACGCTCGCGGGCACAAGCCAGCAGGTAAGAACAAGCGTCATGTAGCTGGTAATGGTTCGGCTCCAAAGCGTAAGCCGACATCTGGTAAGAAACCTGCTGAAAACAACTCAGCTGCGACAACTGAAGATAAATCAGTAAGAAACAACGGCAGCAACTTTAAACGCGGTAGTGCGGGCAATAAACCTGCTGCAAATAACGCAGGTGCTCAGAACACTCTGAGCAAACCAAGCGGTGCGGGTAAATCTAACGGTACTGGTAAGCCAAACAACGCGGGTAAACCTGCAGGCAAACCTAAGAAGTCTGGTTACGGCGGTAGCTACGGCCCAAGCAAGTCGTCAAATAAGCCGACAAGCAACAAACCTTCGACAAACAAACCGTCTCGAAGCCGTTCTAAGCCAGCTCCTCAGAAGTAATCTTTTCTGAGATATTGAAAGAGCAATGAACAGGAGTCGCTTTATAAAAAGGCGTCTGGTGGGTTAAGTTCTTTCTGTCATAGAAATCGAATAAGCGCGAATATTGAATCTCAATGTTCGCGTTTTTTTATGGGCGCTGTTTGGGGTATTGTTGATGTTGAGTAACCGTATAGCTTGAGTAAGCTAGGGGAGGTTTATTGCTGTTTAAAGTGATTGAATCTAAGGGAAATATGACATTTTTGGGAAGGGTAATGAATCTTTAATTATTCATTAATAATAACATAATCACTAGCGTTTTTGTTGGATTTTGCAATTTGCAATTCCAGTTTGCAAAACAAACAAGGATATCCGGCCAATACGTGTCCAGATGCGTAGTAAATACGTGTTTTAAAAGTTGGCACGCATGCTGCATTAGTAATGGTGACCCTTCTTAAGCCGAGGGTCACCTAGCCAACTGACGTTGTTAGTGAACCTTTTTTGTTCACACAAAATATATGACCAATCACCCTTATTGTGATTGGTCTTTTTTTGCCTGAAATTTAGGTTCTATTTTTTGTTATTACTTTTTTACTCACCACACTTAGAGTAACAGCTTGGTTGGCGTGGGCATTCTCCACCTCTGGAGCAGATAAGCCTCGCCTCTGTCTCAATCCCACGTTCAATCCAATTTATATTTAGAATCTTGGCTATTGTCGTGAGATCTTTTTTGATGTTACGCGGAATTGCCACAGAGCCACCATTGTTAACGCATGACGCTTTAAGCTGCTCTGCTATGTCTCTTGAATTACCGCCTTGAGCATCAATCGCAGGGTTGAGATCTATACCAGCACACAACACACGATTGTTACCCGCAGGATCCGTCATATTGATGGATTCACAGCAGTAGATTCTTGGCTCATCACCCACGTTCAAAATGGATATTTGAGCCGAGCTTCCCGCTCGAGGTTCTGATAATCGACGGAACACAGCCCAATGTTGACATGGGTCAGCGACCGTTCTCATATTTCCCCAAGGTAGCGGAATCCCGTTCCCGCGATATACCGCCTTGAGTTTCCCCGGCCCATAAGCATCAAAGTAGTGCCAGTGAGGGTAGGGCGATACTACAGTCATTCGACGCATCGCAACAGAGGGGGAAACCCCTGCTCTTTTGTGAACGTCGATTTCGTAACCAGTGCGGTCAAGTAGCTGCCTAAACGGGACTTTCGGGCACAGAAGTGCGCCAGCAAAGAAGCTGGATTCAAAGTCTCGCCATGCTTGAAGAATATCTTGGGAGTTGAGCTGTGAAGAGCCTGATACCTGGTTGTCGTCCCACGTGTTGTTGTTACCGACCGACAACACACTCTTTAGGCCTTCTTTGCTGTGCAGAATGCAATGACCGATATAAACCGAAAGGTCGTATTTCAGACGAGTTGGATACTCTTTAAGAATCTCGTTTAAGAAGATAGTACCGGGAGGCTCAAAGAAGGAGGTCACTAACTGCTTAGCGTTAATTCCGAGCTCATCGACGACGTCTTGCGGCGTGCGCGTCACCCAGCGGATGTTGATTCCTAGGCTTCTAGCGATGTCTATCAGGTCTTCTACGCTGAGGTTAAGACGTTTTAAGCCTACTTCTTCCGCAGCGCGCTCAAGGTCAGGGAAGTGGTTCTGGTTGCTCTCTTGGTGTGCTCGAATCAAGAGGTGCGCAAACTGGCGGCCTGAAATGCCCGTTTGTGACAGCATCTCAGGAATCGCAATTTGCAGGATGTCGTTTGAGAATAGGAAGCTCGGCTCGAGCGCCATGCCACTTATCCCACCACGATTCCCCTTATCAGGAGCAATGGCTTGTTGTTCAGATTCGTCGTCGAGGAACCACGTCGGATTCTTCTGAAAGACCTGTGCAATCACTTCCAGCATATCGATGCTCGGAACCCGCTTTCCACGTTCAATCATTGAAAGGTAAGAAACGGAAGGAGCACATTCTGGGTCGATTCTAATACAACGCGCAGACAGGTCTTCCATCGTTAAATGGTTACGTTTTCTTAGGTTACGTATTTTCGTACCTAGGAAATGTGACTGACGAACTAAACTTTTTGACAAGGCCATATTTGTAAAATTCACATTGTAAAATTTTTGTTGTGAAATTGTATGTAAAAAAGCGCTAATCTACAAACTAAGCAATTCACAAAATGACAAATAAATTAAACGTTAGTTTGGAATAATTGCTCTAGGACACATTTTTGCTGTAGAAATCGGTGGTTATCACCGGACTGGTCAAGAGGGAAAGACTATGAATATGCTTACATTCGATAAAACAGAAATCCAAAAACAATCAAAGCCATTTATCGCTGAAGCTGTCTTTGCCGTGGAGACAATCAATGCTAATCAGCAAACTGAAAAGCAAGTGAAAGCAAAGCAGCTGCTTGATCGACTATTCCCACTAGAGAATGGCTCACATCAAGACGTAACCAGCTACGTAGTCGATTACCGCCATATTATGGCTTACTTTAAAGACGGTCAGCACAGCGGTCTGAAGCACCCTAAGCAGTTTGTAGCGTACATGGGTGAGAAGAACGACCCAGACTCTATCTTGTTTCGAGATGGCAGTGGCAGCCACCTAGAGGTGATGTTTGGTTGCCACAAAGGGACAGGTTGTATTGAGCTAGTAGAAATTGATGATATTCAGTTGGAATCATGCACCACGTTTGGCCAATCACCAATGGAAGCAACAACCACAATGCGTGAAGAGACCATTGCAGCGATGCGCCACTGGATCAGTTTGATTCAAGGTGACGCAAAGGGTAAACCAAAGGCATGCAGTGAAGATAAAGAGTTCAGAGCAAAGAGTGGTGAAGACTATTGCTTGAATTATTGCTTCCAGATCTAACGGTGAATCCTAGTTAGCTAAAGTAATTTATACAACTAAAGAAAAAGCCCCGAAGATAATGAACTTTGGGGCTTTCTAGTCTCAATACGAGCCGACTAATATGTCGATAAGAGCATTGTTGGTGTGTTTTACAAAGGCATGACTCGGTTACGGCCAAGTGATTTCGCTTCATAAAGTAGCTTATCAGCACGTTCAATCAGCGATTGAGCTGATTCGCCGGGTTCAAGTTCAGCGACACCAAACGATGCAGTGATACTGCCGACTTGTTGACCACTGCGGCGATCTTTAATCGACAGCTTTTCTAGAGAGCGACGATTGGTATCAGCGAGTTGACGAGCAATACGCAAAGACTTGTTAGGCACAATCAGCGCGAACTCTTCACCACCAAATCGATAGGCAGAAATACCTTCACGGCAACTTAACTTCAGCTTGCGAGCGATCGCTTTAAGCACCATATCGCCAAACAAGTGGCCATAGGTGTCGTTGAAATTTTTAAAGTGGTCGATATCGAGAAGAATCAGACACAAAGATTGTTGTGCTTCACACAGGGTTTCTATGTCACGGTCGAAAGAGCGACGGTTATAGAGTGTGGTTGTACTATCGAAAAGCGCATCTTTCTGAACTTCTACTAACTGGGTTTTTAGCTTGGTGATCTCTGAGGTTGCAGAGTTTAGTTGAGAGTTTAAAAACTGAGTAGAGTGACGAATATGACGGGATTCAGACACCAGCTGTCGAACTAAGGACATGACTTCATCAATAGATAGGCTTTCATTATCAACACGAGCCAAGTCCTCGAAGCTTTTATCGATCATGTCAGAAAAAGCGGAGGTGTCGGTCAGGGTGTCATTCATTGAATTGGAAACTTCAGAAACTAACAGTTCCAAATTAGCGCGAAGGTCATTGATATTGGTTTCGGATTTGCTGGCAACATAATTGTTGTATAGCTGCTCACCAACGGCAGGAGGACAAATACCGTAGTGTTCTAAAACACCATCCATGTCTTGAGTTAGCTGGGGAATAGCGTTATCGACATAGGTGTACCAAAGTGCGTAATTTGCAGGTGTCGTTGACACCCTGTTCTTCATCATAAGAGGCACCGCTTTTTTTAGATTTGCGGTGGATTTCTGAAATTCGTCTTTGTTCATTATTTTTACTGCAGATACCAAAACAACTAAGCCACTTGCGAACAAGGTTAGCGGATTTCGAAGGTCTTTGCTTTAAAAATTATATAATTAGTGGATGAGGATTGGATAAATAACTCATTTTTATCATGAATATCGATTGCGTATTCATAAGTGCAATCTAATGGATTGTTCTTTAACCATATTTGGGCTTATCAAACTTTCGGCGTAGCGTGAGTTAGTATCAAAAGATTGCTGAGAAATGAGTGTTGTTGTCTCTGGAAGTGCATACAAAAAGTGAAGTTATTTGGGCGTCGAGCTTTAACTGAGAGTGGTTAGATTGGGAGGCTTGGCTGGTGATTTGTATTTGTTCAGAGTTAACGGGTGAAGCTTGCATCAAGAGGGGAAATGTTTATGAGCAGGCATAAAAAAGCGCCGATAAAAATCAGCGCTTTAAAATTCTTTTTAGCTATAAGAGCTAATTATTGAGCAACAACGTTTGCTGCTTGTAGGCCTTTTTGACCGTTTTCAACTTCGAAAGAAACCTTTTGGCCTTCTTTCAGAGTTTTGAAGCCTTCAGAAACGATTGCACGGAAGTGTACGAATACGTCAGCGCCGCCGTTGTCTTGAGAAATGAAGCCGAAACCTTTCTCTTCGTTAAACCATTTTACAGTGCCAGTATTTGTGTTAGACATAATTTGTCCCTTATTCATAAATTTTCTAAGTTGTTGATTGCATTTAATGCAATGCGCTGATAATTGAATTATTTAATATTGCTAAGAAATAAGGAAAAACTACTTACAAAAACGGGTAACGATTTTACATGTCAATTTTTTACTATTCATCTAACTTAAATAACTCCGGCTAACAGAGCGAGAGCATGTTAACACAGTCTTTTGAGATGTACACGCATTGCTTAAGAAATTTGTGCTTTTTTTGTCATACCGTGCGAATGTACAAGATTTACACTGATTTAGTGATAGTTTTGTCGCTTCGTCCAACACAACAAAAGGAAGCATCTCAGCTTCCTTTTGATCATTAGTATAGACGATATTAACGCTTAAAGTTGATATCTTCAGTTTGATCTAAATTTATTTTTGTTTTCGCTGGTTGAGTCTCTGCAATCACCTTACCGTGTCGTATTGAGTACTGCACTGGTACTTGGCGGCGCACTGCATCAAAGCCATTGTCAGCAGGAAGAATCAGTAAGCTACCTGGCTTACCTTCTTCGATGCCGAAGTTGTCTTGTATGTTCAATGTGCGAGCAGAGTTCTTGCTGATCAAATCAAGTGAGTTGTTGATTTGATCGTAGCCCATAACCTGTGTCACATGCAGTCCCATGTGCAGAACTTGAAGCATGTTCGCTGTGCCCAGTGGGTACCATGGGTCAAACACATCATCGTGGCCAAAACAAACGTTGATGTTTGCTGCTAGCATCTCTTTAACGCGCGTTACACCGCGGCGTTTCGGGTAATCGTCGAAACGGCCCTGTAAGTGAATGTTCACTAACGGGTTTGCCACGAAGTTGATACCAGACATCTTCAATAGACGGAATAGGCGAGATGCGTAAGCACCGTTGTAAGAGCCCATTGCAGTCGTGTGGCTAGCGGTTACTTTCTCGCCCATTTCAAACTTATGAGCAAGAGCTGCTAATGTTTCCACAAAGCGAGACTGTTCGTCGTCGATTTCATCACAGTGAACGTCGATCAGACAGTCGTACTTGCGTGCAAGCTCGAACACATAATGCAAAGATTCAACCCCGTATTCACGAGTGAATTCGAAGTGAGGGATAGCACCGATAACGTCAGCGCCGATCTTCACTGCTTCTTCAAGCAACTCTTTGCCGTTAGGGTATGAAAGAATACCTTCTTGAGGGAATGCAACGATCTGGATGTCGACCCACTCTTTCATCTCTTCACGAACTTCAACCATCGCTCTTAACGCAACGAGTGTTGGGTCAGACACATCAACGTGTGTACGAACGTGTTGAACACCGTTAGCTATCTGCCATTTCAGTGTTTGCTTGGCACGAGACTTTACGTCTTCGATTGATAGCAGTTCTTTGCGCTCAGCCCAACGCTCAATACCTTCAAACAAAGTGCCAGAGATGTTCCAGTTAGGCTCACCAGCAGTTTGAGTAGTATCTAGGTGGATGTGCGGTTCACAGAAAGGAGTAACTGCAATGCCACCTTCAGCATCAAGGATGTCGCCTTGATGATTGATTTGCGCGCCATTATCGAGAATGCGAGAAAATTGACCATTTTCAATCAGAATCTGTTTCAAGCCTTCTTGGTCTTGAAGTTTCGCGTTCTTGATTAATAAGGTTGTCATAGTGTGTCCTTAAGCGGCCTGAGATTTCAGAGCTTTTTTGTTCAATAGAGGATTAAGCACGAGGTAACTGATTGTACCACCTAACACTGCGTTCAAAGGAACAACGCCAGGTAGGAAGTGACCAGCGGCTACGCCTGTTGCTACCGCGATAATGCCAGCCCAGTTAACGGTTTGGAACTCTGCATTTGCAAAATCTTTGTAACGTTTACGGTTCGCGAAGAAGTCGGCGATGATTACGCCACCAATTGGTGGAATCGCCAGCGAAAGGAAGGTTAACCAACCAACGAAGTTGTTGTATAACCAAAGTGCGAAAATCGTACCGATAATGCCGTTAATGATTGACATTGTAGTACTTGAGCGACCAGTGATGTTAGATAAACCCAAACCGGATGCATAAAGTGCATTTTCATTGGTTGTCCAGATATTCAAGCCAAGCACGATGATGGCTGGAAGCAGCAGACCTTGCGCGATCATCACATCTGAAATATCAGCCTGACCGGTTGCTGCTGCTCCTGCTGCGCCGAAGATAAACATCAGCGAGTTACCGATGAAGAACGCAACCATAGTAATTAATACTGCGCTTGCTGGCTTTTTACCAAAGCGAACGAAATCGGCCGTTAACGTACCCGCACTTACGAACGAACCTACAACCATTGCAAGAGCCATTGAAAAGTCCATTGGCGTCTCTGGTTTAATAAGTTGCAATTGCTCTAGTCCACCAACACTGTCTACCGCAGTCAGTACTGAGTAACCACCCAGAATCGCAATCGCAGGCACTGCAATCGCTGAAAGCACCATTAGCGCTTGAATGCCGAAGTACACTGTACCCGTCATCAATAAGCCAGATACGATAATCAAGGTGTTGGTATCAATGCCCGTTGCTTTTTGTACTGGAATAGCAAACATCGCAACACCCACACCAAACCAACCGACTTGTGTACCACCAAGTAAAGCAGAAGGAAGCCATGAGCCTTTAGTACCGAAAGAGAAACGAGCAAGGAGGTGGGTAGAGAGGCCAGTAGTTGAGCCGATGTAGCCAAGAAAAGAAGTGTAAATACCGAGGATTAGGTTACCGATGAGAACGGCGAGGAAGAAATCGTTGAATGAAAGACCTGTCCCGAGTGAACCACCTGTCCACATACTTGCAGAGAAGAAAGTGAGTCCAAGCATTACCATGGTGAGTGAAGCGACTCCTTTCCTAGCCGATGTAGGAACCGGCCCTAGACTGTAGTTATTATCAGCAGCCATTTTTTACCTCCGCAAATGATCAAAATTAAAATTAACGGTCGCCGTATTGCAGGCAAACTTGCGCATTATGGTGATATAAATCACATAGTCAATGCTAATTTTGTCAATAATTGCCCATAAAAACCAGTTATTGCAGTAATTATCTTGTAAAACATAGGGTTATTTTCTGTCTTTATTTAAAAAAAACAAATAGAAAACGTTTTCTATAATGCGTTGGTTATCTGCTGTTCTTGGTTGGCTATGAATTCTTATTATTATACGTCTGAATGGGTGTCTGTATCGAAAAAGAGGGCGGTTGGCCAAACTGCAGGCAAAAAAATAGCCAATCGCAATAATCGCAATTGGCCTATATATTTTGTGAACAAGAATAGGTTCACTAACAACGTCAGTTGGCTAGGTGACCCTCGGCTTAAGAAGGGTCAATATATACATTGCAGTTAGTGTGCCAACTTTTAAAACCACGTAAAACGGCAGTTTTATAGCAATCTGGTGCGTATTTGAGCGTTTAATTTGCGTTTTTGAAATACCAAATTGCAAAATGCAATTGCGATTTGCAACTTTAGAGTGTTTATTCGTTTTTCGGGTTTGTGTTCTTTCTGGCGACGAATGGTGAAATAAACAAAAAGCCCGTGCGATCTAAGAGCGCACGGGCTTGGGTATTGTTTCACCAATAGGAAGTATTAGATGGAGTAGAAGAAGTACAGTTGAGACTTCATTCTAATGATGATCCCGCGTATTACGTCTAGGAACGCCATAAAGCTGATAGGCTTCTCACCGCTTACCCACGCTAATCCGACAGAGCCAACAGGAATATCGTAACCCTCTGCCTCATCAATTTTTAAACGAACAAAGTGGTGCTTGTTCTGAAGGTTTTTGCCTGTGGTAACACGAACCTGCTCATCGATACCCAGCAAACTTGCTTGCGCTTCACCAGTGGCTTCTACAATGCCTTCTACGGTTGCAGAGAACACTTTTCCTGGGTATACCGCTGTCGCAAATTCCGCAGGTTGACCGACCTTAATATTACGAATCGCTTGGTGGTTAACTCGCATCAGCACGTACTTCTCTTCGGTATACATCTGGATACGAGGCATCATTGAAACACGCTTAAATAGAGCCACTTTTAAACACTATTTGGATCCAGTTATGCAGCCTATCGATGTCGGTGATCTACAGTTAGACGAACAACACGGCACGCGTCAAACCGCCTTGTTCCACGCGATAAGAGAGAAGATCGTTCAAGATTTATGGAGCAAGGGCAGTAAGTTACCTTCAACACGTAAGTTGGCTGTCGAAATACGGTGATTTATGCGTACGAACAACTGGTTACTGAAGGCTATATCGAGAGTAAGCAAGGCTCAGGGTTTTATGTCTCGGTTGAACAACCAGAACACTTTCTAAGTTTGTCTAAGCCAAACAGTGTTCAGGATCCGAAGGTCAAACAAACAGTCAGTAAACCGAGTACAAACATAGCGACACCTAACGACAATAACCGCAGCTTTGCCCCAGGAGTTCCTGACTTAGATGCGTTCCCTTTTGCGAAATGGCAGAGGTTGCTGCAACGTCACTCTACACGTCAGAACATTGCGGGCAATCAAGAGGTTCAGGGAAGCTCAGCCTTGAGGGAAGCGTTGAGTGGGTATCTTGCAAGCAGTCGTTCCGTTCATTGTAATGCCGACAGAATCATCATCACCGCAGGTGCGCAGCAAGCCATCTCAATCGGATTAATGGCAACGTTAGCGATGGGCGACAAAATCCTCGTGGAGGAACCCGGTTATCGACAAGTACATAAAATTATCGATCTGTTGAGACTAGAGTTAGAAGGTGTAAGTGTGCGTGAAAAGGTGGGGTTGGATATTGAGAAAGTGTTGGCCAGTAATGCTAAGGCTCTGTATGTCACACCGAGTAACCAATACCCAATGGGCACGACTTTAAATACTGAGCAGCGCCTTAAACTGATCGATTGGGCCAATCAACATCAGTCATGGATCATTGAAGATGACTATGACAGTGAGTTCCAGTTTGCTCATCGCCCTTATACCTGCATGCAAGGGTTGGCGGGAAAGTTGGGGCTCGATGATCGCATCATCTATGTCGGCTCTCTGAGTAAGGTTATGTTCAATGGCCTTCGATTAGGGTACTTAGTGGTACCAGAAAGTCTGGTGGCGAAGTGTCTTGAGATCAAAGACGCGCTTACTGGAGACACGGCGTCCCACACACAGGAAGCTTTGGCGGATTTTGTTCGAGAAGGCGACTTGCTGCGTCATATTAGAAAGATGCGTCGGTCATACAAACTCAAGTATGAAGCCATGATAGAAGCGATTGAAAGCGAGTTTAACGGTGATCTTGAAGTGATCAGTCAGGCAGCAGGGCTACATGTGACCGTGAAGTGGTATCAAGGTATATCTGAGACTGAATGGAGTCATAGAGCTGAGCTTGAAAATATCATCATTCGTCCGTTTGATTTTTATGAATATGGATCAAGTGATGCTCGTGATTGGAGTGGGGTGGTGTTGGGGTTTGGAAATATCCGATTGGCTGACATAAAGCCGAAGATCAAACAGATCGCTCGGCTTTTTTATCAGTAATATTGGTAGGGCTTGTTTACCATTTTCTGATTCATCACGAATCGAGTTACAACTTGTCGATAGAGACGGTGGGTTTACCTTTACCTAGCCACTTCCGCCAAGGGAGTGACAATGTCACAAAAACAGTCACAGCATAGAGCATCGACCAACTTAAACAGATAAACACCAAGGTACAGATGACCAATGAAAGCATGGCTGTGTATCTAGATGCGCCTGTCAGTAATCGGCAAGCGGCTAACATTGCGAGCAGATAAACCAGAACAAAAATACCGTTGGCGAGCTTGAGAAAGAACTCAAGGTCTAAATTAGACAGCTCACCAATCACACACGAAATAAGCACGACAAAGCCAATTGCTAACGTTGGGTAGAGCGGTACGCCGCGGCTGTTCAGTTGAGCCATTCGACTTGCAGGGCTGTGTTGGCGGGCCTGAGCCCAGATCATCCGAGACAGGCTTTGTGTGTAAAGGTTTAGGCTGGCAAAGCAAGCAAAGAACCCCAGCACGCTGATGACGGTTTTGAAGCCATTACCAAACAGTTGTTCTGTTACCCAAGGGATGGATGCGGCATCGAATTCAGATGAACCGAAAGCACCCAGTTTAAGAATCACTACTGAACAAGCCCAATACACTAGCCCCGCAACAAAACAGCCTGCAATGATGGCGATTGGGAAGTCACGTTGTGGATTTTTGAATTCCTCTCCCATGTGAGCAAAAGCTTCTATTCCGACAAAGCACCAAAACATGACAGCCAAAGCAGCGCCGATAGACCACATTGAATTGGATGAGATGGCAGGAAGAGCAACATCGGTTGCCGTGATGTCGGCTTTCCAAACAAAAGCGCTGACTAAGGCAAAAATCGACAATGCGATCACGGTTTGCAGTCGGCCAGAAGATTTACTGCCCATCAAATTGACGGCAATAAGCAGGGCGACGGTAAAGGATTGAGCACCCAGAGGAGTGTCGAGAGGTGCGGGTAACAATTGTTGAGCAAAACCACCAGCCAGTGCAATGGCCGCTGGAATACCGACAGGAATAACACTCACAAACAACCACGCCACGCTTGTTTCTAATCGCTCGCTAAACGCCTGGCGCACAAAATAGGCCGTGCCACCTGCATTCGGGTAGCGTTTTCCTAATGCTGCGAAGGTCAGTGCAATCGGGCAAATAGCGATAAACAGGATTAACCAAGCAAGAAGAGACAACTGTCCTGCAATGCCTGCTGCGATCGCAGGGATCATAAATAATCCAGTGCCTAGCAAGGTCGTCGAGAGTTGTCCGATTCCTGAAATAAGCGTGATTTCTTGTTTGAGTTGTGTCATTCGCTCTCCTAGCTATTTGATTCTGGTCACGGTCTTCCAGTAACTTTCTTCTGGTGTGTGAGAAGTTATGATTGAGAGCATACATTGTTGACATCAATAATACAGCTAGCGAAACGTCGTAAGACACCGTCATTTTAACGGTATTAATCCGATTCAGTGTGAAAGTGTCGGCTGTCAGAATGGCTGTTATAAGTAGGAAAGTTGTGTCAAATTAGGCGTTATAAATAGAACAATAAATGAAAAGAATCAGAAGCATGGATAAATTTGATCGCCAGATTTTGGATATTCTCAAAACCAATGCACGATGCTCAGTGAGCGATATCGCCCGAGATGTCAGCCTCTCGCGCTCAGCGGTGAACGCCAGAATCAAGAAACTGGAAAGCGACAAAGTGATTACGGGCTACTGCGCTCAAGTGGCAGAACCCAACCAAACGAAGAATGTGTGCGCTTATATCTTGTTGAAGTTCGACATGTCGAGTAGTGACCATAGTTGTGAGTCTTACGCGAAACAAATCCAGAGTATTGATGAGGTGCAATGGTGCCACTCTATTAGCGGTGAGACAGATATGATGTTGTACGTGGAAGTGGAAAGCATGGAGAGCTTGAACCGAGTTCGCGATCAGCTGCAAAGTTACCCGGATCTTCGCCACTTAATGACTCATACGGTTTTGACCGAGTTTTTCAACAAACAGAATGCGACGGTGCATTCATGTTAGGCAATATCAACTTAAACCTACTGCGTTCACTGCATGTACTTCTTGAAGAGTGTCATGTGAGCCGTGCCGCCCAACGTTTGCATATCACACAATCCGCGGTGAGCCGTCAGCTCAGCCAGTTACGTGATTTGTGTGGCGACCCTTTGCTGGTCCGTGACGGCAACAAACTGGTGCCGACCAACCGTGCATTGCTACTCAAAGGTAAACTCGACGACCTGCTTGGCGAGTTTGACCACCTGTTAGATGATAAACCCTTCGAGCCGCAAGACTGGCAGGGTGAATTGGTGTTGTCTTCGAGTGATTATGTCGCTCAGTATATTCTTCCTGTGATTGTGGCAGAGGTGTCTGCTGAAGCGCCGAACATTAATTTGGCTTATCGATTGTGGCAGCCAAACTACCTTGAAGCACTGAACGAGTCTGGGATTCATTTGGCTTCCAGTATGTTTCCCACAAAGCCAGAACATGTCTCAAGTATCAAACTTGGTGAAGATAAGTCGGTGTGTTTGATGCGAAAGTCGCACCCGCTGGCTCAACAAGCGGTTTTGAGTGCAGAAGATATTGTTCACTACTCTCACATCAAAGTGACGGGTGGTGGAGATAAAGACAGTTACGCGGACATAGCATTGAAGAAGCAAGGGCTGAAGCGAAGAGTGGCTTTACAGGTTCCGTTCTTTTCATCTGCTGGTACTGTGTTATTGCAAGACGACTATCTGATGATCGTGCCAGAACATATCGCCTATAACCTAGGTCGACACCTCGATACTACCTACTTTTCGTTGCCATTTGATACGGAAATGCATACCTATTGGTTAATGTGGCATCCTAAATATGACAACGACTCTGCCCACAAATGGGCGCGAGAAAAAGCATTCCAAGCCATGCAAAAGTCGAGTTACAATATCAGTATGACTTGAAATCATAGGTGTGATGATAATCTTTGATTTCAAATAATACCTCCTGCGAATTATGGTAAGTGCCAAGTATTGAGTATTAAGCGTAGAGCGTTCAGCTGGAACGCTTTATTTTATTAGGAATGGAATGATGACAGTAACAATTTGGTTTTCTTTATTAGCGATTTGCTTGTTGGGTGCAATGTCTCCGGGCCCAAGCTTGGCGATGATCGCTAAACACAGTTTGGCTGGTGGCCGTATGAACGGGCTTATCGCAGCTTGGTCACACGCTGCTGGTATCGGTATTTATGCGTTCGCAACCATTGTTGGTTTAGCCGTTGTGCTTGAGCAATCCCCAATGTTATTTAAAGGTATTAGCTTAGCGGGGGCTGCTTATCTGCTTTATCTTGGCGTTAATGCGTTACGTTCGAAAGGTGGTGTTGCCGCGAAATTAGAAGCGGGTGAAAAGATGAGTTACATGCAGTCTGCTCGTGAGGCTTTCTTGATCTCTATCTTGAGCCCAAAGATCGCATTGTTCTTCATCGCTCTGTTTAGCCAATTTGTAGCGCTAGGTAATGAACTGACCAATCAAGTGATTATTGTCTCAACGCCGCTGATTGTCGACGGCCTTTGGTACACCTTTATCACCTTGGTACTGTCTAGCCCGTTGATTGTTGAACGTATTCGCTCGAAAGCTCAGTTGATTGATCGACTATCTGGCGTGGTGCTGATCCTGCTTGCTGTTCGCGTGGTGTGGACGATATAGCAGTAAACGATAAGAATAAGTAACTAGGGTCTGTTAACTTTTAGTGGTTAAATTTTGTTCGAGATAGAATCGTTTTAGGCGCGGCAAGGAGTATGTAGCCTAGTCATTCTAAGTTAATACTTCTTAACAAAGCATAAAACGATTCTAGCCGAACCCTTCGGGCAGCCTTTGTGGTTCATTTCTACTGCGTTATCGGCTTCTCATGTAGGCTAGCTACACTTCAAAGCCTCTGCCTTGTAGAAATTTCCCACAAAGTGCTGCAAAAATCAGCTCTAAAGGTCAACAGACCCTAGACGTTCACCAGAAACGACACTCATTAAAAAAGGCTCACTAGACGTTATCTAGTGAGCCTTTTTGATTTCTCTGGATTAGCTTTTGGAAGACTTGAGCTTATTAGCCTTCAGAGTTCAGTACGGCATCTAGCTTCGCCATCGAGTCTGAGAAGTAGGGGTTGTAGGTCAAACGCGCATGGTTCTTCCCTTCTTCACGATAGCCCCAAGCTGAGTACCAAACCTCACTGGTTGCATTGCATTGTTCTTCAAACCCTTCTGCCTGACCATTGGAGCAAATCTTCTCGCTACCATTGATTCCGTAATAAGGGTTGTTTGGTGAGAACAGTAAGCCCATGTGAGAGCCGTTCGAGATGCGTTGCTCTGGGATCTTCATGCTGTACTGAACAGCGCGAGGATCCTCGAGAGTCGTCTCTCCTTGCCAAACCAACACATTGTTTGGATTCGGCATAGATTCAGTAAAGGCTTGCTGAACGTAGTTGGTGTCAATCACGCTGTCGCCTTCACTCATCATAATAAAAACTGGTTTATCGAAGTGTTTATCTTGTAAGTCACCACGTACGACTTCTGATGTCTCGTAGTAAACCGATGCACCATTCATTGGCAACGAGTTGTAACGCAACACATTGTCTTCAGGATCTTGATCCGCCCAAGTGACAAAGTAGCTTGCTAGTCCCGCGTATTGAACGGCAGACGAGCTCGGTTGAAACGCAGGTGAGAACAGCAGTAACCCAGAGATCTTTGGATCGTTCATCGCCTGTGAAGTCACGAGGTTCGCGCCGGTTGAATAGCCGCCTAGCCAAACAGAATCATACTCTTGCTCAAGTAACTTCGTATGATGAGCCACCACACCTTGCCAATCTTCTAGGCTCGGCTGCATTAAATCACCCACGCGACTGCCGTGACCCGGAAGTAATACGGTTCTCACTAAGTAACCTTGCTCTGCCAAATGGGTAGCGATGTCTTTAAATGAGTAAGGTGAGTCGCCTAATCCATGAACCAATAATACCGCCTTGCCGTTTGGCGAGGTTGGTTGATACTCGGTTGGTGAATTGAGTTGGATCTCGAGTTGCTTGTCTTCCGTCATGAACACGCGGTTTTTCAATAACCAATCTTGTGTGTCATTGACGTAGGCATCAAAGCTGTCTTGCTGATAGCTAGGCAAGTCTGGAGATGTTTCGTAAGCGGGTATCGGTGTCTCGTTGGAACAACCAACGAGACTTAAAGTCGTTAAGGCCAGCAGTGCTAGGAGGGGCTTTCTTTGCATTATGTAATCTTGTCTCTGTTGTGCTTTCACTATGTCTGAAACTAAAGTTTAGGTTACTTTTTGCTTGAAAGGTCTTCGTATTCACCTTCAATAACACCGGCATCATTGGTTGATGACTGACGAGTGTTCATATGAGCTGCGAAACCTTGTTTCTTCATTTGATTCTGAATGCGCTTGCCAGTAATTAAAGCTGCAATAGCTAAAGGAATAGCAAGGATCAAGCTTGTGAATAACGCCAAAAGGCCAGTAAACAATGCAACAATCGTAACTAATATATTTTTCATATTCATTCCTCTTTTTCTATGTTGTTACTTTATCGCTTCTATTCTGAACGAAACATGAACGCCGTTAATAAATCTCTGAGAGTCACTATGACACGGATGTGTGCTGTTAGGGAGTTTATATGTAGTCATAATCACGCACTAAAAACATGGAATAAAACTAAGTTTAATAAAATCAATATGTTAAAAGTTGGCACGCTTGATGCTCTATAGGGGTTGGAATAAGTCACTGTAAGCAAAGTACTTACAGTTAATAAAAATTACTGGAGCCCTTATATGTTCTGTATTCAATGTGAACAAACAATTCAAACCCCAACCGTAAAAGGCTGTTCTTTCGCACAAGGCATGTGTGGAAAAACGTCTGAAGTATCCGACCTTCAAGACGTGTTGGTGCATTCTCTTCAAGGTGTTTCTTTTTGGGCCAATTTGGGCCGTGCGTGTGATGTTATTGATACTGAAATCGACGAGTGGGCGCCAAAAGCGTTTTTCGCAACATTAACCAACGTTAACTTCGACCCTGCTCGTATCATTGAATTTGCACAGCAATCTCATGAATTTAAGCAGCGCTTAGAACAACAGGTTCGTGCGGCAGCGACATTGATTGGTTTTGAGATCCCAGCGCTTTCTGCTGCTGCTCAATTCGACCTTCCAACGGACTCTTCAGAGCTATTGGCGCTTGCCCCTCAAGCGGCGGTAAACCGTGGTCACGACTCTCAACACGAAGATGTGATTGGTCTTCGCCTTCTTTGCCTATACGGTCTAAAAGGTGCAGCAGCTTACATGGAGCACGCACGTGTTCTTGGTCAAACTGATAATACTATTTTCGCTGAATACCATGAAATCATGGCGTTCCTAGGTACAGATCCATCAGACCTAAAACAACTGTTAGATACGTCTATGCAGATCGGCTTAATGAACTACAAGGTCATGGAAATGTTGGATAAAGGCGAGACAGATACCTTCGGTCACCCTCAACCAACAACCGTGAATGTGAAGACGAAGCGAGGTCACTGTATCCTTGTTTCTGGTCACGACCTGCATGATCTAGAAAAGATCCTTCAACAAACGGAAGGCAAGGGCATTAACGTTTACACCAACGGTGAGATGCTACCTGCACACGGCTACCCTGAACTAAACAAGTACCCACACCTTGCGGGTAACTACGGCAGCGCTTGGCAGAACCAGCAAAAAGAATTTGCGAACTTCCCAGGTGCGATCGTAATGACATCTAACTGTCTGCTTAACCCAGATGTGGGCTCGTACGCTGACCGCCTATTTACGCGTAGCATCGTAGGCTGGCCGGGTGTTGCTCACCTTGAAGGTGACGATTTCAGTGCAGTGATCGATTGTGCTCTTGCGCAAGAAGGCTTTAAGCATGACGAGATCGAGCAAATGATCACTGTCGGTTTTGGTCGTAACGCCTTGATGGAAGCAGCGCCTGCGGTTGTTGAACAAGTGAAAGAAGGCAACATCAAACACTTCTTCCTAGTGGGTGGTTGTGACGGCGACAAATCTGAACGTAGCTACTACACAGATTTCACAGCTCAAGCGCCAGAAGATTCAGTAATCCTGACATTGGCATGTGGTAAATTCCGTTTCAACAAAAACCAATTCGGCGACATTAACGGTATTCCACGTCTGCTCGATGTTGGCCAATGTAACGATGCATACTCAGCGATTCAGCTTGCTCTTGCGCTGTCTCAAGAGTTTGATTGTGGCATCAACGAACTACCACTAACACTTGTTCTTTCTTGGTTCGAGCAAAAAGCGATCGTTATCCTGCTTACTCTGTTCGCACTGGGTGTGAAAGGTATCTACACAGGCCCAACAGCGCCTGCATTCCTAACTGAAAACCTACTAAAGATTATTCAAGACGAGTTCGATATGCGTTCTATCTCAACGCCAGAGCAAGATCTTAAAACAATCTTAGCGGCTTAATCTAAGCCCACTCCCAAGCCCCGTTGTTGCTGTTCTCTAGGAACGTGCAGCGGCGGGGCTTTTTAGATTTAATTCTTTAGTATCAGTGAGGTGTGTGAACTATGTATGCATGGTCGGATAGCGATTCAATCAATTTAGTGTGTTTAAAGAAATGGCACGAGACGCCAGATACGGTCAGCTTTGAGCTTGGCAGTATTCCACAAGATTTACATTTCAATTTTAAGCCCGGTCAGTTCATCACCTTGGGTTTAGATATGCCGACGAAAACGGATTACCGTGCTTATTCCGTGGCTTCTTGCCCCGAAGATAACCGCCTGAAGTTGACGGTCAAGCGTGTGGAAGGTGGCTTGGTTTCGAACTTTATTGTTGATGAGCTTGATGAAGGTGACGAGGTTTCTGTGTTGAAGCCGGCAGGCTCGTTTAACTGTATTGATTGCATGCCAACGGCAACAAAGAAAGTAACGCTAGTGAGTGCGGGCTGTGGCATTACACCCGTAATGGCGATGGTAAAATATTGGCTGTCTCAAGACAGTGACATTGAGATTGATTTCGTCCACATGGCACGCAACAAGCTTGAGACTATCTACTTTCAAGAACTTCATCAGCTCGATGAATCACATGCGAATTTCAACTTAAAACTGCTGTTAAAAGACAACGAAGGAACAACCGCCCCTCAAGGTCGTTTAGATAAAAACTGGTTGGTGAAACTGAGCCCAGATATCTTAGATAGAACGGTTTACCTGTGTGGGCCTGTCGGCTTCATGCAAGATATTGAGAGTTATCTGAAAGAGCTTGAGTTCAACATGGATAACTTCTATCAAGAAAGCTTTACTCCTGCTACTCAGGATGCTCAATCAGAAGCGTCAAACGCTGAAATTGCTGACGATACGAATAGTGCTGTTAAGGTATTTGTGCCTGCGTTCGGCGCTGAAGTTGAAGCGGAAACTGGCACACCATTGGCGGATTCATTAGAAAAAGCAGGCGTTCCAATTATTATCGCTTGTCGTAGTGGGATTTGTGGTTCGTGTAAATGCAAAGTGACCAAAGGATCTGTGGAATCAAGCAGCCAAGAAACATTGACGCCAGAGCAGATTGAACAGGGCTACGTGCTTGCATGTTCAAGCTCGATTCAGTCAGATGTTGAGGTTGAGTTATAACAGACGTAAAGCTGTGCAAGAGTGATGAAGACAAGATCTTATTATAGCGATAAAAGTTAGGGCGCTAGATGTAAAAAGGCCACCTAGATCAGTTAGAGAGAGCAGATCTAAGTGGCAACCCTCTTGTTTATACGGGGGAGTAAAACAAAAGGGGTTGCGAAGTCCATACAGACTTCGCAGATATAGTTATTATGTTGTGGAGCTTGTTGCGATGGACGTATCTACAAGAGCGAAGTTAATTAAACTTCTGGGTATGTCTTGTAGCGTACACCCATCATCTGTTCCATACAGTGAACAACTTGGCAGCTGTAGCCAAACTCGTTATCGTACCAAATGTACAGCACGGCACGGTTGTCTTGTGCGATAGTCGCCACACCGTCAACCACACCTGGGTGACGAGAGCCAACCAAGTCGGTAGATACAATCTCAGTCGAGTCTGTGTAATCAATTTGTGCAGACAAAGCAGAAGACAGCGCCATTTCACGCAGGTACTCGTTCAACTCTTCTTTGTTTGTGCCTTTCTCAAGGTTTAGGTTCGCAACTGCCATTGAAACGTTTGGCGTAGGAACGCGAATCGCATTACCTGTTAGCTTACCTTCCATTTCCGGCATCGCTTTTGATACTGCTTTAGCAGCGCCAGTCGATGTCAGTACCATGTTCAATGATGCAGCACGACCACGACGATCCCCCGAGTGGAAGTTATCGATTAGGTTTTGATCATTGGTAAATGAGTGCACCGTTTCGATGTGACCAGACAGCACGCCAAACTTGTCGTGAACCGCTTTCAATACTGGCGTGATTGCGTTAGTAGTACAGCTTGCTGCAGAGATGATGGTGTCTTCTGGCTGAATAACATTTTCATTCACACCAAATACCACGTTCTTGATGTCGCCTTTACCAGGTGCAGTCAGTAGCACTTTCTTCGCACCGTTACACGCAACGTGTTGGCTCAGGCCTTCCGCGTCACGCCATACGCCTGTGTTATCAACCACAAGTGCATTTTCAACACCGTAAGCCGTGTAATCCACTTCTTCTGGTTTGTTTGCGTAGATAACTTGGATGAAGTTACCGTTAACGATGATCGCTTTGCGTTCTTGGTCTACAACAATGCTGCCGTTGAATTGGCCGTGTACAGAGTCACGACGAAGCAGGCTTGCACGTTTTTCTAGGTCGCCATCTTTGCCGCCGCGTACAACGATTGCACGTAAACGCAGTGGGTAACCCGGGCCACTTTTCTCGATCAACAGACGAGTTAGCAGTCGGCCAATACGACCAAAACCGTACAATACAACGTCACGAGGTTCTGTCATTGCATCGCCTTCAAGCGATTCGATAAGTGCAGTTTGTAGGAAATCATCCAACCCGTGTGTGTCTTCGCGATCTTGCCAGAATGAATGCGCAAGGCGACCAACATCAATACGACATGGAGATAAGTCCATAGAGAGAAGGTGTTGAATGATAGGTTGAGTCTGTTCTGCTGTAAGAGGAGAACCCGTGTAACGTTTTGCGATGCGGTGAGCTTTGATGATGTCGATAGTTGTCGCGTTAACTAAGGTCTTACCAAAGAGGATAACTTCTACGCCTTTTTGACGGTATAACTGACCTAAAGTTGGAGCGATGGATTCAGCAATGGTTTGACTAGTTTGCCAATCTAGGAGGTGCTTTTCGGGACTCATCTTTACTCGGGACCTTTCACGTTAAGTTTCTGCATTCATGGCGGATGTAGGGAAGCCAATCAGCATAGGGGATTTGAGGCATCAGTCTGTGGTCTTTATTGCCACTTAAATGTGCTGATATACCTTGTGTGTAACTTGTGATTTTTATGTGGCAGGATTGTAAGGTACGACGGGTTATTCTGCTAGGAAAAATAAATGCAGACAAAATATCTTTAAATTGCCTTGATATTAGCAATAAATCAAGATTTGAACGTCGATAAAGACTATTGACTTTAACAATCTGTAGCACTTATTTTTCGTCAAAAAATACTCAATTCAAAAGATAATATGTAATGCAGGTCATAATGAACAATAAAGGTGTGATCGCTAACTCAAGTTACACGTAAACAGTAAACGATAAATAAGGGAATTAACGAGTATTGATGTTTGACCTTTGAATAAGCCTAGCTTGAGTGTGAAAAGTGCATCACGCAAACGATTGGATGTCACAATTTTAACCTAACTATCCACTTTGTTAGCACGCAGAGTCATTATTCACAGTCTAGTTGAGCCGCAGAATGTGGATGTGTACTTGTTATGCCGGTGATAATAACTGGAGAAAACGTCTTTTGTTTACATTTTGCTCACTAAAACCTCGCTTGCTTACATCTCATTTGTAGAAACCTCCTCGAGTAGACCTCTCTCACGTAACGTTCACTTGTCTAAAATCGGCTTGTCTCAATCTCACTTAGTAAAGCAGACTCATCCGCTTTAAAGCCCTGTTTTGGATGCCTGTTGATTCTAATTTTTCGTTCTGGGCTCAGAGTATCATTTGTTCATATCCAATTTGATCAATAACCCCCTGTTAATGTCCTATTCTTAATTTGGGCTAGGTAAATTACTTTCGGGAAGGGAGTTGTTATAAAAATGATAAATATGTCAATTAGATGGCGTCTTATTTTTCTTTCCACGGTTTCTGTACTCATTATGTTCGGGTTTACAGTGAATGAAGTGCTTAAGAACGATGAGAAGATGAATCACCTTGAAACAACGCGTATTAAGGTCGAAGCGCTTCAATTTTTTAATACGGTTTCAAGTGATGCTTATCGATGGTTGGTGCTGTCTAATGATTCCCCTGAGAAAGGTCAGTTGCTTTTAACACTGCAATCAGAACTGGATAGACTGACTCAGTATGGAATGCGACTTCAACGGTTCGACAGCAATTGGAGTATTGACCCTCAGTTAGCTGAATTGAAAAAGTTGTTGATGATCCTAGCTAGTACACCTGAAACGACAGACAGCAGAAAATTGACAGAGCGCGCTTTCGACTTGTTAAAAGACGTGCTGATGGAGCTGTCCGAATATCGCATGGCTTTAGTCGATGGCAATATTGGTCAAGCGGAAGCGATGTTTATCAATCTTACGCATTATGTGTTTTGGACTCAGAGAGAAGCGTGGTTAAGCTTCAGTTTGTATCGCTCGCCCGAGCTAAGAAATCAATATTTATTGAGCTATGTAGGTGCGCTAGAGAGGCAGCAACAGTTGCTTGATACATTTTTCCGTTCGGATACGCGTTCTCCAAACATTAGACAGTTGCTAAACGCTGTCGCCAAAGATGAATTCCAAGACAAATTTACATCTCGAATCCTCAAAGGGGACTTTTCATCACCCGAAATATATCAACACTTGAAAAGCTTAGAGGTTAAAAAACGGGCTATTTCAAACGCGATTGGCGCTTACACCAATCAAATACAGTTTGAACTGACCAAGAATATCGCGTTGCAGAAAAGGCAAACCTTGGTCATGACGTTGCTTATACTCATCGCTTCTGGTGTTTTGATGTGGCTTGGGGTTGCGACATCTCTGCGCTTAAACAGAAACCTGTCGATTATCTTGAAAGGTGTGTCGGAATGCGCTGATAGCTACGGCCAGCCAAAGGTGATTCGTATCCAAGGGAACGATGAGCTTGCCGAGTTCACTGAAACCCTAAATCGAGTGATGGAACGCAACTATCTGCACAACAAAGAGTTGATAACAGCAAAAGAAGACGCGATTTCGGCTAACAAAGCCAAAAGCGCATTCTTAGCAAATATGTCACATGAAATACGCACGCCACTTAACGGGATCATTGGCATGGCTGAGATCTTATCTCAAAGCCAACTGAGCCCAAATCAACAAGAAGTACTGGGGGATATCGAATCGTCCTCTCACTCTTTACTGGTGCTGCTGAATGACATACTCGACCTGTCTAAAATCGAGTCGGGTAACTTGATGTTGTCACCACACAATGCTGATTTGCGAGAAGCGGTTTATGACTCTGTGAGTGTGATTCAGTCGAAAGCGATAAGTAAGGATATTGAGCTCGACATCAATATCGATTATCAAACGCCGTCACAACTGTTTTTCGATGAGTACCGCGTGAGACAGGTGCTGACCAATCTGCTTTCTAATGCCATCAAATTTACGTCTAAGGGCACAATTACAACTGACATTGCTTATACACCTATGTCTATGGGCAGGGGCAAGCTTGAATGCAGCGTGTCTGATACCGGGATTGGGATTGAGCCCGAGAAGTTAGAGTCCATATTTGAACCTTTCACTCAAGAAGATGGCAGCATTACCCGTCAATTTGGCGGTACGGGGTTAGGGCTTGCGATTTGTCGACAGCTTGTTGATTTGATGGGTGGTTACATTACCGCGCGTTCAGTGAAAGGAGAGGGCTCTACATTCACTTTTTGTTTGTATGTCGATGTTGTAGAAGCGCCTGTTCAAACTTTCGATAACCTGAGCCGAGCGACCATCATCTCGAACTCTTTCAATTACCTCGATCAGCTCGTTAAAGAGTGTGAGCGTTTGAATGTTCGAGCCAATGTGGTGTCATCCATTGCTGCCCTTAGTGAAAGTGTAAAAGAAAGTGACTTCATACTTTATTGTCATACCTTGCACCACTCTATGGAAAAAGATCTTGCGACGTTGAAGGTGATATATCCTCTTGCTCGCGTCATCGTTTGTCAGCATCACCTATTTAAAACCAACCTAATCAGAGAAACGGTCCACTCGACTCATACCTTGCCATTCTTGGGCCGACGTTTCTTAACCAGCTTACAATCTCTCGATGTGGGCGAAGAGCAAACGCCTCAAGTGGAAGCAAAAGATGAAGAAGTTCGCTCTCTGAATCGACGCATTTTGATCGTTGAAGACAATCTGATGAATCAAAAAATAGCGAGCTTCTTCCTTGAGCAAGCGGGTTATGAATATTTGATTGCCAGTAATGGCCAAGAAGCGGTGGATGTGATCACCCAGGGTGCTCAGTTTGATGCAGTCTTAATGGACTGCATGATGCCTGTTATGGATGGCATAACGGCGACTCGTGCGATACGTCAGTGGGAAGCCGATCAACAAGTCACACCATTACCCATCATAGCTTTAACCGCCAGTGTTCTAGAAGAAGACATCAAAGATTGTTTTGAAGCCGGTATGAACGCCTACTTACCTAAACCCTATAAATCTCACCAGCTGTACGATCTTTTCAGTAGCCTTGATATTGTCTAGGGCTCCCGTATCCAAGGCTAGCGCGGCGCTACTTAACGAACTTCCAATCCAAGGTTGTATTGTGCAAGGCAACGACCGACATAGCTGATGTTCAGCAAGGCTGCGACTAAGATGGTGCTGATGTGGGCGACGATTTGAATTGGCAGTGAGAAGTGATCGGCCATTGGATAAGCAACAATAATACTGAGAAGCATAAGCAAGGTTGTGATAGCTAGACTGAAGTTTGAAACAGAAAGCAGAGTTTGAAAGCGTTGAGTCATCGTCTTCATATTGAATTCCTAATTGCTATTAATAATCATGATACTTGTTATTAACATCAATTAGCGTTCCAGTTTTAATTTACATTTAAATCATAATCTTATGTAATTTCACTTGTTTTTAGAGTCTAAGTGACACGTGCGAATTTCAGGTCTTTATGACTTGATCGTGTTTCTTTACCATTGTCTAAACCCACAAGTATCGATGTGGAATCGAACACCTGAATATAAACCAAGCCCAACATTATTTTTTTGCCCGAATTCCGAATGAATCTTTTTAAGTTTCACGTGTAGATCTTCGCGAGTAATGTCATTTGCAGGCACTAGGTCTAAGGCACAAAACTCTAAGTGCTTACTTCGCAGTGCACCACCAGCTTGTTGATTGTAGATATCGGTTCGCTCTCCAGATACTGGTATAACAACACCGATTTCAGGCTCAATATATTGTTGTATGTACTTCAGGGTATTGATCATGTTTGGCACATGTTTCTTATTTGGGAGGGTAAACAAGGTTGTATTACTCATTGCCCAATCCGTCCCTTGCAATAGAACGAGATGCAGAGGCATGCTCTGAGTAACGCCATTGTCCTTGAGTTGTTGTCCGATTGCTTTGACTTGGTCTTGAGCGTGGTTGAGGAGCATCCAACCTCGAAATGCTGAGCGGGTTGGAACCTTATAGCCATGAACATCGACCACGAGATCGTCATAAGTGATTTCTGTCTCTTCGGTATAAAGCTTCTCAAACTCTTCAGGGTAGGGTTGTGCAGTTGATAGCGCTAAGGTTATCAGAATACTTGCGTACATAAGGTCTCTCCATAGCTGATGTTCACTCGTTATTTTGTTTCATACTGCTGTTGAGTTTTATATCGTTACTTACGTACGCTTAAGTATAGACACTAGAATTTAGGCACAAAAAAACCCACTACAAAGAATGGGTTATTAACATTATTACAAGTTAATCAACGAGGTTAGATTACTTCTTACCCTGGATTTGCTTGTCTTCTTCTGTTAGTTCACGAATGCGGCGGCTGATGTCGCGACGAGCTTTAGAGATCTCTGCACTCTTGATGATGTGATCGTCAACACGGTCTTCGTAGTCAGCCTTCATGTTTTTGATAATGCCTAGGATCTCGTCGTGAGTCATCTCTGGCTTGATGTAATCAAGTAGGTTATCAAGAAGGTCGACACGCTTACGGTTGTCACGAACTTTCTTTTCGTTGTCTAAAAGTTCACGCTTAAGTTTGTTCTTACGTCGTGCTTGGCTAACAATTTCAAATACGCTGCTCATAGATTCCTTTTCCTAATCTTCAAATACATTGTCTGGATCTGATTAAAGCACATCAATTGATGATGTAACAGTCTTTAGATCAAAGCAAAAGTAAGGTTGTTTAATTATTCGTCACTCTCGCTGATGTGTGATTGTTTTTATCTCACCGATCAAGTTAGTATCCCATGTAGATACTGCATTGATACGAAATGTGAAATGAATCAACAACAATTAGAAACCGAAGAATTGGACGATAACGTCACTGAATCTTCAGCAGAACAAAACAAGCTTCGTGATGCGTATGTACAAGAGCGTACTTATTTGGAAGTCGTGGAAATAGAGCTAAACCGTTCTAAGATCATAATGATTGATGAGCAAGGCAGAAAGAAACGAGTACCGATTTTGTCTGAACACTAGGGCGTGTTGATCTTTCGTGAGTGTTTTTTGAACAGCATGGTAAAGAGTT